>JANOFZ010000219.1:0-5879 GCA_031413935.1 Thermoleophilia bacterium
TTCGACTCGCCTCCGCTCGAGTTCCGTTCGTCGTGGTGGCTCGTCCCGGTCGCCCAGGCCCTCGTCGCCACACCGTTCGTGATCCGGATCGTGACGCCAGCGCTGCGCTCCCTCGACCCACGACTGAGGGAGCTCGCGGCAACCCTTGGTGCCTCGCCGTCGCGTGCATGGCGGGAGGTCGATCTGCCGCTCGCCGGACGCGCGTTCGCAGCTGCCGCCGGATTCGCGTTCGCGATCTCGCTCGGCGAGTTCGGAGCGACGGTCTTCGTCGCCCGGGCGGAGCAACCGACGCTCCCCGTCGCGATCTTCCGCTTCCTCGGACGACCGGGCGAGCAGAACCAGGGAACAGCGGCGGTGCTCGCAGTCGTGCTGGCCGGCATCGCGGTGTGCGCGGCCCTCGTCGCAGAGCGGGCCGCCGACGGAAGGGCCGAGGTTCTCTAGTGCTTTCGGTGCGTAACGCGCAGGTCACGCTCGGTGGACATGCCGCCCTCACCGGGGTCGACCTGCGCGTCGCCGAAGGCACCGTCGTGGCAGTGCTCGGTCCGAGCGGCAGCGGGAAGTCGACGCTGCTTCGCGCCATCGCCGGCCTTCAGCGGCTCGATCGGGGAGAGATCGAGCTCGACGGGCGCTCCCTGGCCGGCGTCCTACCACACAAGCGCGGCGTCGGGCTCATGTTCCAGGACGACGCCCTCTTCCCCCATCGCGACGTCGCCGCAAACGTCGGCTTTGGCCTACGGATGCAGGCGGCCAGCCGGCCGGCGATCGAAGCCCGCGTCGCCGAGCTACTCGAGCTCGTCGGACTGGCAGGGCGAGAGCACCGGACGATCCGGTCGCTCTCCGGAGGCGAGCGCAAGCGCGTCGCCCTCGCGCGCGCGCTCGCCCCGGCGCCCCGACTGCTCCTTCTGGACGAACCACTCGGCGCACTCGACCGGCCTCTCCACGACAGGCTCCTCCTCGAGCTCGGCGAGCTCTTTCGCGCCATCGGGCAGACGGCTGTCTACGTCACCCATGACGTGGCGGAGGCGTTTGCCCTTGCGGGCCGCGTCGCGGTGTTGCGCGAGGGACGAGTCGTGCAGGTGGCAGCGCCCGAGGAGGCCTGGGCAAGCCCGGCCGATGCCTGGGTGGCGCGGTTCATCGGACTCGCGAACGTGGAGGCGCGAGGCTCGACGGCCGTGGTCACCCGTCCGGAAGGGGTCACGCTGCGACCAGACCCCGGGGGTGATGCGGTCATCGTCTCGCGTCGCCGCGACGGGCCGCTCGTAACGCTGTGCGCACGCTACGACAACGGCGCGGAGATCGTCTCCGCGCACGCAGGCACCGAGCAACCGGCACCCGGAGACCGGGTCCGCGTCGAGGTCGATCCAGCTGCGGTCAGCGTCATCCCTGCGGAGTCGGCAGGCAGCCGGCCCGCGCCGGCCACGGAGCCTGCCTGATCTACCGGATCTACCGCTCCGGGAGACACACGCGATCCTCCGGCCCGACAATCCGGTCGAAGAGCTCGTTGTACTGTCCGTCCCGTTGCGGGTCGTAGCGGCCGAGGGACGGCCCCTCCCACTGCACGACCGGCGTCACTCCGGGCCCCATCACGGTGACACGATGCCGCTCACCGTTCCCGGCAGGCCGCACGACACGGGTCGGATAGCCAGGCGGCGTCATCTGGGGCACGAAGCTGTAACAGAAGGCGCCGTTGCGGCTGTGCGCAACCTTCCCGGCGTCGTGCTTCCAGCCTGACCCAAACACGGAATTGAACGTGTCGACGTAGAAGAACCTCGCATTCGGGTCGCGCCTTTTCGACGACGGAGTGCGGTAGCCGAACACCGGATCGTCGCGATACGTCAGCCTCCCGAAGAGTCCTTGCCACGCGCCGCCGTAGGTCCAGTTCTGGGAGACCTCGAGTGCAGGTAGCGCGCCGCTCCAGTGTGAGACGTGCAACTCGAACGCCGCCTGCTCGGGCCGGAACGGCTCGATGCCGCGCATCGGCAGCAGGCGCTGCCACCGCTGCAACGCCCAGTAGGAGCCGTCCGGAGCCTTGCAGGCAGCGACAAGCCACACGAGCTCGGGGCCGTCGTACGGTCGACAGCGGTTGCGGAGCTCTCGCCATGTCTGGCGGCCGTTCTTCTTCCAGCCTCCCGCGTAGTCGTAGCGGAAGCGCTGCTGCGGCTTCGTCGGGTCAGTCCTGTTCGCGTTGATTGCGCCCCAGACATAGACGTGACGGAGCGCCCCGCGCGAGGTGCGATAGGTGACGAGAGCCTCACCGCGATCGTTCACCTCGAGCGACTGGAACGACACGTCGAGGTCGCCGAACTGCTCACTTGCCCCGGCAGGACCCGCGAGTGCGAGGAACAGGGCGGCGAACACCACAGGGATCAGGACTAGCCCACGGTTCACTCCCATTCGATCGTGGCGGGCGGCTTCGACGAAAGGTCGAGCGCAACGCGGTTCACACCAGGCACCTCATTGATGATCCGGTTCGAGATCGTCTCGAGCACGTCGTACGGAATCCTGGCCCAGTCGGCGGTCATGGCGTCCTCCGAGGTAACTGCACGAATCACGACCGGGTACGCATAGGTGCGCTCGTCGCCCTGCACGCCGACGGACTTGATCGCCGGAAGAACCGCAAAGCTCTGCCAGAGATCGCGATAGAGGCCGGCCCGGCGGATCTCCTCCTGGAGCACAGCGTCGGCGGCGCGGAGGATGTCGAGTCGCTCCTTCGTGACGTCGCCGATGATCCGGATCGAGAGGCCCGGCCCGGGGAACGGCTGACGCCAGACCATCCGCTCGGGCATGCCGAGCTCTTCGCCTACCCGTCGAACCTCGTCCTTGAAGAGCAGCCGCAGCGGCTCGACGAGGTCCATCTCCATGTCATCGGGCAAGCCGCCGACGTTGTGGTGCGACTTGATCTTCGCCGCCACGCCGTCATCGCCGCCGGACTCGATCACGTCGGAGTACAGGGTCCCCTGAACGAGGAAGCGGACATCGCCGAGCTTGTCGGCCTCCTCCTCGAAGACGCGGATGAACTCCTCCCCCACGATCTTGCGCTTCGTCTCGGGATCGGTCACGCCGGCGAGCTTCGTGAGAAACCTCTCCTCCGCTCGAACGTGCACGAGTGGCACATGGAAGTGGCCGCCGAACGTCTCGACGACCTGCTCGGCCTCGTTCTCGCGCATCAGCCCGTGGTCGACGAACACACAGGTGAGCTGGTCGCCAACCGCCTTGTAAACGAGGAGTGCGGCAACCGCCGAGTCGACACCACCGGAGAGGCCACAGATGACACGCTCGGCTCCGACCTGTGCCCGGATCCGCGCGACCTGCTCCTCGATCACGGCA
This sequence comes from Thermoleophilia bacterium, assembly GCA_031413935.1. Lineage (GTDB taxonomy): Bacteria > Actinomycetota > Thermoleophilia > Gaiellales > Gaiellaceae > Gaiella. Next base: position 3,328 of record JANOFZ010000219.1, read on the forward strand.
GCTGGAGTCCAGCTTGGCGGAGCGCCCGCAACCTCGTAGAGGAAGTTCTTCAGAATCTGCTGCCCGTCCTGGGTGTGGACGACCTCGGGATGGAATTGCACCGCGTAGAGCCCGCGAGCCGGATCCTCGAACGCGGCGATCGGGGTGGATGGCGATGCGGCGGTGATGCGTGATCCCGGCGGAGCGGCGATCACGGAGTCGCGATGGCTCATCCAGACGACCTGCTCCGGGGAGAGATCGTGGAACAGCGCAGACTCGCCGAGCTCGGCATCGGCCTTCCCGTACTCCGCCACGTCATTCGCCTCGACGGTGCCGCCGAGGTCGCGTGCCATCAGCTGCATCCCGTAACAGATGCCGAGCGTCGGGATGCCGAGCTCGAGCACAGCGATGTCCATCTCCGGCGCACCCTCCGCGTACACCGACGCGGGGCCACCGGAAAGGATGAGGGCAAGGGGATTCTTCTCCCGGATCTGCTCGGCCGTGAGGCGATGGCTGACGAGCTCCGAGTAGACGCGCGCCTCGCGCACACGGCGTGCGATCAGCTGGCTGTACTGGCCACCGAAGTCGAGGACGAGAACCGGCCGATCCTCGGGCGCCGGCTCGGGCGACGGGAAGGGAAGGACGGACGCCTCAGGCACGCCGGTAATTCGGAGCGTCTTTGCTGATCGTGACGTCGTGGGGGTGGCTCTCCCTCAGGCCCGCACCGGTGATGCGAACGAAGCGGCTCTCCGTCTTGAGTGCCTCGACGGTGGGCGCCCCGCAGTAGCCCATTGCCTGACGGAGGCCGCCGACGAGCTGGTAGACGATCGGGGCGAGCGGCCCCTTGTAGAGGACACGCCCCTCGATCCCCTCGGGCACGAGCTTGTCGACGTCTTCGACGTCCCCCTGGAAGTACCGGTCCTTCGAGAACGAGCGGGCCTTCATCGCACCGAGCGATCCCATGCCGCGGTACTCCTTGAACCGCTCACCCTGCACGAGGATCACGTCGCCAGGCGACTCGTCGGTGCCGGCCAGCATCGAGCCGAGCATCACCGTGTCGGCACCTGCGGCGATTGCCTTCGCCACGTCGCCGGAGGAGGTGATGCCGCCGTCGGCGATTACCGGGATCCCGTGTCGAATTGCGACCTCGGCGACGTCGAAGACGGCAGTAACCTGAGGGACGCCCACGCCGGCGACGACACGGGTAGTGCATATGCTCCCAGGCCCAACTCCTGCCTTTAGACAATCCGCGCCGGCATCGATCAACGCCTCCGCCGCCTCGCCGGTGGCGATGTTGCCCGCAACGATCTCGATCTCGAAATCGGCCTTGATCCTGCGCACCATCTCGACGACCGCGCGCGAGTGCCCGTGCGCCGTGTCGACGACGAGGACGTCGACCTCGGCGGCGACGAGGGCTGCAGCACGCTCGAGCGCGTCCGAGCCGACGCCCACGGCTGCGCCCACGCGCAACCGGCCGCGTTCGTCTTTCGTCGCGAGGGGGTAGAGCTCGCGCTTCTGGATGTCCTTGACGGTGATCAGTCCCTGCAGACGCCCCTGCGCGTCGACGATGGGGAGCTTCTCGATCTTGTGCTGCCCGAGCAGGGCCTCCGCTTCCGCGAGAGTCGTTCCGACGCGCGCCGTGACGAGGTTCTCGCTCGTCATCAGCTCGCCCGTCCGCTGGTCGGGGCGGGCACCGAAGCGGAGATCGCGGTTCGTGAGGATGCCGACGAGCACGCCGTCCGGCGTCGTGATCGGGACACCGGAGACCCGATATCGCGCCATCAGCTCGAGGGCGTCGGCAACGAGATCGTCCGGCCCGAGCGTTACCGGCTCGACGATCATTCCCGCCTCACTCCGCTTGACCCGATCGACCTCGGCCACCTGATGCTCGATGGCGAGGTTGCGGTGGATGATCCCGAGGCCGCCCTGGCGCGCCAGCGCGATCGCGAGTCGCGCCTCGGTGACGGTGTCCATCGCCGCCGAGACGATCGGGATCTCGAGCGCGATCGTCGGAGTCAGCCGGGTAGCGGTGGCGACGTCGTTCGGCAGGACGGCCGACTCGGCGGGAACGAGCAGCACATCGTCGAAGGTCAGCCCTTCCTTGCCGAACTTGCTATCCCGATCGAGTTCGAACTCCAAGAGTCGAATGACTCTACCAAGCGTGCGGGACGGCGCTGAATGCCGACGCCAGGCTGAAGCCAGGCGTCGGGCTGAAGCGTGGCGTCGGGCGCCTACGCGCCTGCGACGGGCTGGAGCTCGTCGATCTCGACGAGAGACGTGAGGCGAGCCGCTTCCTTCGGATCGAACCGGCCGGCCCCGACCTCGAGGACGGAGGCCGACGCCGCAGCAACCGAGAGCCGGAGCGCCTCCTCGGCCGGGATTCCCTCGTCCTGCGCTGCGAGCCAGCGCGCAAGGAAGACATCGCCGGCCCCGAGCACCGAGACGGCCTCGAGTTGGGGCGCCCGCGCGTGGTAGCGGCGCACCTGGCGTTCCTCCCGCACGAGGGAGAAGCAGCCCGTCTCCAGAGTGATCTGGACATTCCTCGCACCCATGTCGGCAATCGTGTCGAGCGC
>JANOFZ010000220.1:0-5054 GCA_031413935.1 Thermoleophilia bacterium
CTATGCGCCCGGCACGATTCGAACGTGCGACCTCTGCCTCCGCAGGGCAGCGCTCTATCCCCTGAGCTACGGGCGCGGGGAGGGAGAGTGTAGCTGCGTCGCCGGTGCGGAGCCGTGGAGGAGCACCGCATCGTCCGGGACCTCGCGTCGCACATAGCCGAGCAAGAGCACACGGCCCTCATCGGCCACCGCGCTCGTGATCCGCCCGACGACCTTGCCGTCGAGCGTCAGCTCCGCGTCGTAGGCGGGCAGCTCGTGGCCCTCGAGCTCGAGCACGCGCAGACCCCGATTCGGATGGCCGCGGTAGTGCAGCCGCGCCACCGGCTCCTGGCCCGGGTAGCAGCCCTTCGTGAAGCTGATCGCTCTCTCCTCGAGGCCGGCTTCGGCCGGAAGCACGCGGTCGTCGAGCTCGCGGCCCCACGCGGGGGTGCCGGCGAGGATCCGCAGTCGTTCGAGCTCCGTGGGAGAGAGAAGGTCGATCGGAGCCGGGTCTGCGTCGAGCACCTCGTACGCCGGGACGCCGTAGTCGGTCGTGGGGATCGAACCCCCGGGCGGCTCGCCGAATGCGATCGTCGATGAATGGAGCTCGGGCTCGATGGAGCACTTCGCCGCAAACCGAAATCGCACCAGCTCCTTGACGACGAGGTCACCGAGAGAGGGCTCGGTGAGGAGGAGGAAGTCGTCGGCTCCGCGCCGCAGCACGGTCAGGGGCGCGATCAGCCGGGCCTTTGCCGTGAGCAACAGAGCCTGGCAGGCCTTGCCCGGCTCGAGTACCTCCACGTCGTTCGAAACCATCCTCTGGAGGTACGACGCTGCGTCCGGGCCTACGACGGCCACATACGATCTCGGCCGAGCGGCAATCTGTAACGCCTGCGTGCTCACGCTGTCTAGTCTAGGAGCATGTTCAGGGGCAGGGCAGAGAAGAAGGCGCGGGAGGCCGGTTACGACCCGGCGCGGTTGCCCGAGGGCCAGTACCTGACGGAGAAGTGGCCCGTCCTCCATGCCGGCTCGGTTGCGACGTACCCGCAGGGTCTCGCCGGCTGGGACTTCCGCGTTCACGGCGAGGCCGAAACGCCGGTGACGCTCGACTGGAAGCAGCTGAACGAGCTACCCCGCGTCGAGGTCACGCAGGACATCCACTGTGTGACCCGGTGGAGCCGGTTTGACACGACGTTCAGTGGCATCCCGTGGTCGGCGGTGCGCGAGCTCGTCGGTCAGCAGTCGACGGCCCGGTTCGCAATCGCGCATGCGGAGGCGGGCTTCACCACGAACGTGCCGGTCGAGTTCCTCGACCGCGAGGGAGCAATGCTCGCGACACATGCCGACGGTGAGCCCCTGACGGCGGAGCACGGGTTTCCGTTGCGGCTGATCGTGCCGGGAAAGTACTTCTGGAAGAGCGCCAAGTGGCTACGCGGGATCGAACTCCGCGCCGACGATCAACCCGGCTTCTGGGAGCGGCTCGGGTACCACAACGAGGCGGACCCGTTCCGGGAGCAGCGCTTCCAGTTCTAACCTCCCGAGGGAGATCACTCGTTCGAGGGATGAGCGCGCCCGCGGAGCCGCCGATGAATGAGTCATCCCACCCTCCCCCTAGCTTCACCGAAACGGCCCTCCCCCAGGGCCGTTTCTCTTTGTTGCCTCAAGACGACGCTCGACCCACGCCCGTCCGAGATGCCGCCGCCGTCAGTCCTGACGTGCCTCGGTCATGTCCCCGCCGATCGACTGCATGATCTCGGGGCGATCCAGCAGGCGCGCTCGCTGCTCCGGCGACGGGAGCCGGTTCACGACGTACTTGTCTTCGAGGATCTCGTTCAGGGAGCGGCCACGGTCGTGCTCACGGACGACATACTGCGCGACGCGATCCTCTTTCGACGAGCTCTGGCCGAGGAACGAGAACAGATCCTTGAACGCCATAGCCGGGAGTGTAGCCTGGACCCACCGTTTGCGTGATCGCGAGATGCAACGCCCGCGCAAGACGGTGGATCCAGGCTGAGCCTTTCGGGCCGACGGTCGGTTCACTCCCGTTCGCCCGGCATCAGGGTGCTACCGTCGGTTTTCGATGGAGATTCGAGTCGGCCACAGCCCTGATCCTGACGACGCCTTCATGTTCTGGGCGCTCACGACCGATCTCGTCGACCGCCGCGGCTTCGCCTTCGAGCAGGTTCTCGCCGACATTCAGACCCTGAACCAGTGGGCCCGCGCGGCACGACTCGAGGTCACGGCCATCTCGCTCGCCGCGTATCCGTTCGTTCAGGAGGACTATGCGCTCCTACCCCACGGAGCCAGCATCGGAACCGGCTACGGGCCGATCGTCGTCGCTCGCGAGCCGGCGTCGATTGACGATCTCCGGGGCAAGGAAGTCGTCGTCCCGGGCGCGATGACCACGGCGTTCCTGACGCTCCGGCTCGCCATCGGCGACTGCGCGTTTCGCGAGCTGCCTTTCGAGCAGATCCCGGACGAGGTCGCCTCGGGCCGCGCCGACTACGGGCTGTTGATTCACGAGGGCCAGCTCACGTTTGCCGATATCGGCCTGCACAAGGTGCTCGACCTCGGCGAGTGGTGGTTGCTCGAGACCGGTCTCCCCCTTCCACTCGGCGTCAACGTCGCACGACGCGACATCGAGCGGCTTGGCGATCTCTCCGAGGTGCTCGCGGAGGGGATCAGGTGTGGGCTCGAGAATCGCGACGCCGCGCTCGAGTACGCGCTCCAGTTCGGCCGCGGAATCGACGAGGCGGTCGCAGACCGGTTCATCGAGATGTACGTCAACGAGCTGACCGAGGATTACGGCGACGAGGGCCGGTCGGCGGTCGCTGAGCTGCTGCGCCGCGGCGAGGCGATCGGCGCCTTCCCGAATCCCGTGCAGCTCGACTTCGTGTAGGGGCGACGCTTACCCGGCGGGCGACGCTTACCCGCGCTACCGCGCGGGTGCGCATAGCCCCTACGGGAATCGCAGGGGTTAGGGGTTGGTGGAGGCCCCCTGCGCAACCCAGGCGACCACGAGGTCGCGTTCCTCGTCCGTCATGCCGGTGACGTTGCCGAGCGGCATCGACTTCGAGGACACGACCCTCTCGATGTCGTCGGCTCGTACCGCGATCTGTTCTGGCGTACCGAGCACGACGCCCGCCGGGGCGGTCGAGAATCCCTCCTGCGTGGGCGTCTCTGAATGGCAGGTTGCACAACGCTGTTCGACGATCGGCGCGACCTCCGAGAACGAGACCGTGGCGCTGCCGGTTCCGGCGGGCTCGGTATCCGGCCGGATCGCGATGCCGAGAACCACGAGGACGACGACGCACCCAACTGGGATCGCCCAGATCGTTCGCCCCTGGTGACGGAGGTTGAAGAACAGGCGCGAGAGGACGCCGACGAACATGATCACGAGCAGCACGATCCACGCACGCTCGACCCCGTAGGTGAACGCGGAGTGCCCGGCGATCATCGTGAACAGCACCGGCAGCGTGAAGTAGTTGTTGTGTACCGACCGCTGCTTCGCGACGACGCCCGGGAACGGGTCGGGGTCGCGGCCTGCTCTTTTCGCGTTGATCAGCTCCCAGTGCGCGGGAATGATGTTGAAGAAGACGTTCCCCGCCATGATCGTCCCGATCATCGCGCCCACCTGGAGGAATGCGGCACGGGGCTGGAAGAGCTGCGCGCAGCCCCAGGCGGCGAGCGCCGTGAACGCCACGATCAGGATCCAGAGCACGACGCCGTGGCGGACGAGGACGCGGCAGAGAACGTCGTACACGACCCACGCTGCGACGAGGAGCCCGACGCTGATCGCGACCGCCTGCCACGGCGTCAGGTCGGCCACCTCGGGGTCGATCAGGTACGCCCGGGCATTGAGGTAGTAGAGGACGACCATCAGCCCGAAGCCCGAGAGCCAGGTCGTGTAGGCCTCCCACTTGAACCAGGCCAGGTGGCTCGGCAGCACGGGGGGTGCGACCTTGTACTTCTTGACGTGGTAGAAGCCGCCTCCGTGCACCTCCCACAGCTCGCCGCCCACACCGTCACGGAGATCCTCCACCTTCGTCGGCGCCTCGAGGGACTGGTCGAGGAGGACGAAGTAGAACGATGCGCCGATCCAGGCGACCGCGGCGATCACGTGCAGCCAGCGGATCAGGAGGTTGAGCCAGTCCGTGATATACGGATCGAGGATCGCCGTAACGAAGCTCACGAGCGCTCCCAGCGGTCGCTCGCGATCGCCACGAGCTCGCCGACGGCGGTTTCGAGTTCTTCGTCCGTCGGGTTGTCGATCCGGACACGGAGAATCTCGAGGATCTCGGCCTTCGGGCGTCTGTTCACGAAGACGACGAAGCGGAACCCGTGGCAGGCCTCGTACTCGGCGTTCAGGCGTACGAGCTCGGCCAGCACCCCCGGGTCGTCGTTGGTGCCCTGCTCGGCGGCGGACCGCGCGGAGAGACCCTTTGTCTGCCCGATCGCCGGGTGCGCGTCGAGCACTTCGCGCTTCTCCTCGTCCGTCAGCTGCTCGATCACGACCGGCGCGTTCGAGAGCGGATCATCGTGCTCGGCAAGCAGCTCGACGAACCTGGTTCTCCCCTCGAAGAGCTCGGCGAGCTCCTCGGCGCTCAGCTGCCGCGGTAGCTCGCGCACGAGAACGGGGAGATGAGCAGGGGCACGTGGTAGTGGCCGTCCTCGAGCACGATCTCGAGCTCGACGCGGGTGAAGAAGGGCGACGGCGGGTGGAAGACGAGGCGATAGGTGCCCGGATCGAGCGACTCCGAGAGGCGGGCGCGCCCGTCGGCGTCTGTCTCGGCGGTCGCGACACGGTCGCCCCCGCGAAGAAGCTCGACGGCGACCGCGGCCGCGGGTCGACCCGCCGCAGTGTCGAGCACGTGGGTCGAGAGCGAGACGGTCATCCAGAGAACTTTCGCGCTTGGACGCGATGGGCCTTTGCGATCTCGGTCTCGTCGGCGTTCGCAAGGTGGCCGTCACGGACGACGGTCTCGCCCCCGACGACGAGCCGATCCGGTCGAAACGGACCGGCAAAGACGATGCCCGCGACGAGGTCGTCGGCGCCTCCGAGCTCGAGGCCGTCG
>JANOFZ010000221.1:0-1705 GCA_031413935.1 Thermoleophilia bacterium
GACGAGATTTCCGGAAACAACTCTGAGCTGAACACCACCGCCGTCGACGGCTGCCCAATTCAGTCTCCGGACGGGCTCAGCCTGTTCATGGCATCCAACCGTCCTGGCGGAGTAGGCAACCTCGACATCTGGGTCGCGACACGCGAGAGCGCAGGTGCTCCCTGGGGAGCGCCGCAGAACCTCGCGGCCATCAACACAGCAGCTGACGAGTTCTGCCCGACTCCCGTGCGTGGGAACGGCCTCTTCTTCGTCAGCCGCAAGGTGACGTCGGGCGTGACCTGCGGGCTCGGCGATATCTACTTCACCCGTCTCAACCGCAATCACGGCTGGAGCGAGCCGCAACACTTCGCCTGCGCACCGTCCGGCCCGAACACCGAGCTCGACGAGCAGGGCCCATCGAGGGTCGAGATCGACGGGAGCGAGTACCTCTACTTCTCCAGCTCGCGGGTGGCCGCGCAGCCGGGAGGGCTCGTCAACGGCGAGATCTATGTCAGCGAGCGCAGCGGAGACGGCTACGGGCCTGGTGTCGCAGCGGCCGGCCTCAACGACGCGGCAGCGAACGACATCCAGCCGAACGTTCGCAAGGACGGCCTCGAGGTCGTATTCAGCTCGAACCGCGGCGGTGGAGTCGGCGGGCAGGACATCTGGGTTTCAACGCGCGAGAGCACGACTGACCCATGGTCGACCCCCGTCACCGTCGGCAGCAACGTCAACACCACGGCGAGCGAGACACGGCCGTCGCTCTCCTGGAATGCTGACCAGCTTCTCTTCGGGCGCGCACCGGGGCCCGAGGGAGGGAGCGACATCTACGTCTCGACACGCGACAGGCTCAAGGGAGGCGGCAACTGATGACCGGACGCACGCGAGGAGCGATCGCACTTCTCATGGCAGCCGCGGCGCTCGCGGTGGCCGGGCTCGCCTCGGCGACGTGGAACGCAGCCGAGAAGATCGACACGATCGGCGGCAATAGCGCTGACCTGAACACGCCGTCGCAGGACGGCTGCCCGATCCAGTCGCCGGACGGGCTGAGCCTGTACATCGCCTCGAACCGTCCGGGAGGGAAGGGCGGGCTCGACATCTGGGTGGCAACACGGGCGACCACGAGCGCGCCGTGGGGAGCTCCGCAGAACGTGGGCGAGCCGGTCAACTCGGCCGCGGACGACTTCTGCCCGACGCCGGTCGGTAAGGGAGCGCTGTTCTTCGTCAGCAGGGAGGCGCTCCCGGGAGCCTGCGGTCAAGGCGACATCTACTTCACCCACCGCAACGCAGCTGGCACGTGGGTGGAACCGGAGCGACTTCTCTGCGCCCCGGACGGCCCGAACTCGGCGCTCGACGAGCAAGGCCCGTCCTGGGTGAACGTCAGCAGCACCCTGCGCGGACCGAAGCACCTCTACTTCTCGCGCAGCGCGACCGGCGTTCCGGGCGAGATCTTCATGAGCTCGAGGCAGAATGGAGCCCGCTTCGGCCCCGCGACCGCAGTCGCCGAGTTGAACGACGCAAAGGCAAACGACATCCAGCCAAACGTCCGCGCGGACGGGCTCGAGGTCGTCCTCAGCTCGAACCGCACCGGGACGCTCGGCGCACAGGACATCTGGATCGCGACGCGGAACTCGCTCAGCACGCCGTGGTCGGCGCCTGCCAACCTCGGCCCGGTCGTCAACACAACCGCGGCCGAGACGCGACCAGCGCTCTCGCGCGACGGCAA
>JANOFZ010000222.1:0-2513 GCA_031413935.1 Thermoleophilia bacterium
CGCAAGCGTTGCCGGCACCGGCAAAGCACCGGCTCCAGCGCCCGCTCCGACCGAACCAACCGAGCCAGCCGAACCGGGTGCGACCGGGGACACGGTCGCCGGCAAGGTTGTCTTCACCGAGTCGTGCGGGGGATGTCACACACTCGGGGACGCAGGCACCTCGGGAAGCATCGGCCCGAATCTCGACGACCGCCCGCCCAGTGCAAACCTCGTCAGCGAACGCGTCACGAACGGTCAGGGCGCGATGCCCTCGTTCAGCGAGACGCTCACCGCCACACAGATCGCCGACGTCTCGGCGTACGTCTCCAGCGTCGCCGGCAAGTAAGAGCGCGTTTCGGAATGACGTTCCGACGGCACAAGGCTTCATTCTGAAACGTGCTCTAACGGCACGCGGCGGCCGCGCCGCTCCAGAAGCGCGCTGACACAGCGAGGGCCCGGTCGGGCGGCCTCACCACGCTGTTCTCCGACCCCCTGACCGCGGCAGGCCAGCACCATCGCCACCGCCCGCCCTTGTGACACATCGTCACAAGGTTCGCCACCGCCCGCCTGGCAGCTGCCGTTCGCCAGCGCGGATCCCTTGTGACAATGTGTCACAAGGATGGATGGGCTCTACTCGCCCGGAGCGATCGCGTCGCGGGCGGGTTCGTCGTCGATTGTCGTCTCGCCGATGACATGCGTTACCGGCACATCGAATCTCGCGCGCGCGGCCTCCACGACTCCCCGTTCGAGCCAGTTCGACGATCCAGGAGGGTGGGTCGAGATGATGATGGCGTCGGCAGAGAAGCTCCGGAGCGCGTCCTCGAGGGCCTGCAACGGATCCCCGTTACCGATCTCACCACGCACTCGGATGTTGGCCCCCCGGAGCGCCTCGAGAGCTGCACCGAGCCTTACCCCCGCGGCGTCGCGGGCGGCGTCTTCGTCCGACGTCCACGTGCGGACCTTGGAGTTGAGAGCGGGACAGACGACGAGGACATCTTCCGCCACGCCATCGGCCATGCGGAGGATCTCCTCGCGAAGCCGATGGCCGTGCAGCGTCTCGTTCGCGATCACGAGGACTCTCCAGGTGTCCTCGACCCCAACGTGCTCGACGCGCTCACGCGGTGGGGGCGGCGGTTTCCCTCCTCGCAGCAACACGAGAGCCGCGGCGGTGAGCACCACGAACACGATGAATGCGAGCCAGGTCGCGATCAGCGAGGCGATCACGATCAGCGCGAAGTACGCGATCGTACCGAGGACGAAGCGGAATGCCGCCTCCTCGTTCTTGAACGGATTGCGCACGGGAGCCTCCCGGATCGACGTCAACTCATGATGCGCAGATCAGTTCGCACTGCACAAGCCCGAGCGGTGCCGCACGTTCGTGCTGATTCGAGTTCTTAGAGCAGGTAGACGGTGACGTAGACGACGATCCACATCACGTCGACGAAGTGCCAGTAGATCCCGGGGAGCTCGACGCCATGGTGGTGCTCGGGTGAGTAGTGACCGCGGAAGGCGCGAATCGCGGCGAAGGTCAGCAGCAGCAGGCCGATAAGGACGTGCGCTCCGTGCAGGCCCGTGAGCCCGAAGAAGACCGATGCAAAGGCACCGTCGCCCGTGTTGAACCCGATGTGCGCGTACTCGATGAACTGGGTCAGGAGGAACGCGAGACCCATCAGGATCGTCAGCACAAGCCCGGCCTGGAGGCCACGCCTGTTGTTGCGCTTGATCGACTGCAACGCCCAGTGCATCGTGAAGCTCGAGGTGACAAGGATCGCCGTGTTGATGCCGGCGACGAACTGCGGGAACTCGTACGGCTCCGGCGGCCACGTGCTCGGAGCGTCCGGATTGACGACGCGAACGAAGAAGTAGGCGGCGAAGAACGAGCCGAACAGCATCGCCTCCGTTCCGATGAACAGGAACATGCCGAGGATCGTCGGGGGGATCCGCGAGCTCTGGTTCGCGGCGGGTGGCCCGTGGTGGTCGCCCCCGTGGAGCGCTTCTGCATGAGCGCTCATGCGTGTGTCTCCTGCGGCGTTGTCTCACTCGTGAGAATCGCGTGGCGGGCTCCGGGGACGCCGTACTCGTACGGGCCCCCAACGACCTGCGGGATCTCGTCGAAGTTGAAGATCGGCGGGGGCGACGAGACCTGCCACTCGAGCGTCATCGCGCGCCACGGGTTCGAATCCGCGATCGGCCCACGTGTCCAGCTCGTGATCATGTTGTAGAAGAAGACGACGACCGAGGCCCCGAGCGCGAACGACGAGATCGTGACGACGAGGTTCAGATCCGCGAACCGATCGGCGTAGTCGGCGACACGACGAGGCATCCCGACGAGCCCGACCCAGTGCATCGGAAAGAACGTCAGGTTGAAGCTCACGAACGTGAGCCAGAAGTGCAGCTTGCCGAGCCGCTCGTTGTACATCCGGCCCGTCATCTTCGGGAACCAGTAGTAGATGCCGGCAAAGATGGTCAGCACCGAGCCGCCGAAGAGGACGTAGTGGATGGGGCTGTCATAAAAAGCCTGCAACAACCAGTGG
>JANOFZ010000223.1:0-3375 GCA_031413935.1 Thermoleophilia bacterium
GACCTACGGCGGCGACGTGTCGGCGCGCCTCTTCGAGCATGGCCTGTGCCTCCCGAGCGGCTCCGCGCTGACCCCCGATGACCAGGATCGCGTGGTTGCAGGACTCCGCGGCACCGCCAAGGGTTAGGCGGCTACGAGCTCGGGGGTCTGCTCGAGAGGCTCGAGAGGCTCGAGGGTCTGCTCGGGAGCTTCGAGGGCAGCACGGAGGCGCGCCAGAGCGGTGAAGGTGCGGCTCTTGACGGTGCCGGCGGGGATGCCGAGCTCGGTTGCGATCTCGGATTGGGACAGACCGGCCCAGTACGCGAGCTCGAGGACGCGGCGCTCGGCAGCCGGAAGTGTGGCAAGTGCCTGCTGGACACTGCGGCGGGATTCACGGATCCCTGCCGTTTCGTCGACCCCCTCGACGATGCCGGGAGCCTCGAACGTCGCGACGCGCTGTGCGATCTCGCCGTGTCGGACGTTCCGCCGCACGTGGTCGACGGCTCGCCGGTGGACGATCGTGAGAATCCAGGTCGATGGCTTCGCAAGTTTCGGGTCGTACGTCGCAGCCTGTCTCCAGACCGCGAGGAAAGCCTCCTGCACGGCGTCCTCAGCCAGGCCGGGATCACGGACCACCCGGAGCGCGATGCTGTAGGCGACCTTCCCGTGTCGGTCGTAGAGAGCGGCCAGTGCGTTCTCGTCCCGTCGCGCGCAGTCAGCGACGAGCTCGTGATCCGTGCGGGTTTCTGGTCTCATACAGGGGTAGAGACACGAGATGCCGCTGGTGTTACACAATGCACGCGAACCCGATCACGGAAGAGTCTCTGACCTTCGTCTCGCGCCACTACGGCTGCTGAGGCTGTTGTTACGGAGTGGTGACGCCCTGACGTAAACCTCGACATAACCTTGACGCTGCCCTTGGCTGGCGCCATAATGCCGGAGCATGATCGAAGCCGACGGCGAACAACTTCTCCTGCGGCAACTGCAGTCGGGCGACGAGAGTGCGTTCGGTGTACTCGTCGGAATACACACGCCCTCGATGACGCGAGTTGCAATGGCCTTCGTTCCCCGTCGCGCTATCGCCGAGGAAGTCGTTCAGGAGACATGGCTCAACGTCGTACGCAGCCTCGGCGCATTCGAGGGCCGCTCGTCGCTGCGAACCTGGATCTTTACGATTCTCGGGAACTGCGCCAAACGGCGCGCCGAGCAGGAGCAGCGAATGGTCCCGATGGCCGAGCTCGCGGCACAGGAGGCTGGAGGCGACGACATCGGAGTGAGCGCCGATCACTTCTTCGACGCAGGGCGCTGGCAGGGGATGTGGTCGACCGTCATCCGCCGTTGGGATGACCTCCCAGAACAACGTCTCCTGTCGGGCGAGCTCCGTGCGGCGATGCTCGAAGCGATTGACGCTCTGCCGCGAATGCAGAGAGCAGTGATCGCACTCAGAGACATCGAGGACTGGCCCGCCGACGAGGTATGCGAGTATCTCGGCATCTTGGACGGCAACCAGCGCATCCTGCTCCATCGGGCACGAATGACGGTGCGCGCGACCATCGAGCGGTACCTCGAGTCGAGCGAGCGACCGTGCTGACCTGCGCTGACGTCGTCAAGCTCGTCACCCAGTACATGGAGGCGGAGCTCTCGCCCGACGAAGCCCGCAGCTTCGAGGAGCACGTCGCGATCTGCCCGCCCTGCCGTGCCTTCCTCGGCCAGGCGCGCCGCACGGTCGAGCTGACCGGAGAGCTGAAGGAGACCGATCTCTCGCCCGAGGTCGAGGAGCATCTGCTCGATGCGTTTCGCGACTGGAACCGCCCCGCGTGACCGCCTACGCATTCCTCTCGGAGGGGCGAACGAGCCTCTTCACCGGCGTCGTCTGGCCGCCACCCGGCGAGTGGCTGGAGGGGCCGGCCGCCCGCGCGACGACCGGCGATCACCTCGTCTCGTGGATCGACGACGAGCTCTGGGTGTGCGAGCTCTCGGAGCCCCGAAGCGAGGACGGGAACGTCATCACCGCCGAGCGCGCCCGCCTCGTCGAGCGCATCGCGACGTGGGATGAGTCCGCCGCCGACGAGCTTTCCGCAGCCTGCGTCGCCCGGGCCCGTTCGCATGCGGTGGACGCGTTACGGCGTGAAGGTTCGACCGAGTCCGACGTGCTCTCCGCACTCGAGCCTGACGCGTTTGCGTCAGCAGCCACGGCGATCGCCGCGCGACTCCCCGAGAGCACGGCTGAGACCGTGCTCTTTGCAGCCGACGTCGTTGCCCTCGCGCGTGGCCGCCGGCCCGAGGAGTACGACACTCCGCCGCCCGACCCAAGGGGCGCTCCAAGCAGAGCTTCGATCACCGCGAACGTCGCGTATGTCACGGCGCACATCGCCGGAACCGTGCATCCCGACGGGTACGACGCGGGTGTCGCCGCCGAGCGAGCCTGGCAGCTCGCCTGGCTGAGAGAGCGACTCGGGATCAGCGCAGTGCGCTAGGCCTGCACCGCCGCCTCGACGTAGTCCAGCCAGTGACCCCAGCGGTCGTCGCGCCCGTTGACCGTGTCGAGATACGCGGTCTGGATCTCCCGCGTCACCGGGCCGACACCGAGCTCCTGATCATCGACCGCCCGCACGGGCGTCACCTCGGCTGCGGTGCCGGTCATGAAGAACTCGTCCGCGAGGTAGAGATCGGAGCGAATCAGCGGCGTCTCCTCGACGACGTAGCCGAGATCCTGCGCGATGATGATCACCGCTTCGCGAGTCAGCCCGGGAAGGATCGACGTCGAGAGCGGCGGCGTGCGAATGACGCCGTTCTTGACCACGAAGATGTTCTCGCCCGGCCCGTCGGCGACGTAGCCGTCGTCGGTGAGCAGGATCCCCTCGTCGTAGCCGCCTCGCCGCGCCTCGGTGGTCGCAAGCATCGAGTTCAGATAGACGCCGCTCGCCTTCGAGGCGTGCGGGATCGTGTTCGGCCCAACCCGCTTCCAGGACGAAATGCAGGTCGTGATCCCCTGCTCGAGTGCCGACTCGCCGAGATACGCACCCCACGGCCAGCTCATGATGACCGTCTCGACGGGGTTGCCCTGGGTGGAGACTCCCAGCTGCCCGTAGCCGTAGAAGGCGATCGGTCGGATGTAACAGGCGGGGAGCCCGTTTGCCCGAACGAGGTCGTGGGTCGCTTCGCGCAGGTCCTCGACCGAGAACGGGATGTCCATGTAGAGCAGCCGGGCGGAGTCGTGCAGCCGCTGCATGTGGTCGGCGAGCCGGAAGACGGCCGGGCCCTTCGGCGTCTCGTAGCAGCGGACGCCCTCGAACACCCCGGAGCCGTAGTGAAGCCCGTGGACGCCGACGTGCACCTTCGCGTCGTCCCAGTCGACCAGCTCGCCGTTCATCCAGATCTTCTCGGTTGCCTCCA
>JANOFZ010000224.1:0-7593 GCA_031413935.1 Thermoleophilia bacterium
GCGTTCGCCGTAGACGTCGCTCACGGCGCGTTCCCCGAGGGCCTTCAGCGCTCCGTAGGCTCCGTCCTTCCAGATGTCCTCCGTCGTCTCGTCCTCGATCGTTGCGAGCGGCCCGCTCTCGTCGCGCGGCACGGCGAGGTCTGCGTAGACCGAGATCGAGGAAACGTAGACGTAGCGATCGACACTGTCGCGGAGCGCCGTCGCCGAGTCGCGGACGAGCCGCGGGAGATACCCGGAGACGTCGGTGCAGACGTCCCAACTTCGCCCCGCGAGCAGGCCGAGGCCACCGTCGCGGTCGCCGAGGATGTGCTCGGCCTCGGGGAACAGATCACGATTCGTCACTCCCCGGTGAAAGAGCGTGACCTCGTTGCCGCCGGCGAGTGCAGCCTCGACGAGAGCGCGCCCGACGAACTTCGTGCCGCCCAGGACGAGAATCCTCACAGGAGCTCCGTCAGGCCGGCGAGCAGGCGGTCGACCTCCTCCTCCGTGTTGTAGTGGACAAAGCCTGCACGAACGGCTCCCATCCACTCGTCGAGCCCGAGCGCACGCATCGTCTCGATTGCGTAGTAGTTTCCCCACCAGACGGCGACCTCGTACTTGTCTGCGAGGTGCGTCGACACCTCCTCCGAGGTGTGGCCCGGCACGTTGAAGCAGAACGTCGGCACACGGCCCTCCATGGTAGGCAGGCCGTAGAAGTCGATACCCTCGGGCATCCCGTCGAGGAACCGCTGCCCGAGCGCGCGCTCGTGCGAGATCATTGCGTCCCAGCCGAGCGAGTCGATGTAGTCGAACGCAGCGACGAGGCCTGCGAGCAGCTCGTGCTGGCACGTACCCAGCTCGTAGCGGTGCCCGACCGGGTCGTCGGCGGCCGGACGCACCTTGTAGGGGCGCCACGATCCGATCACGCTCTCCTTGCCGTACGCCATGCCCATGTGTGGCCCGTAGAACTTGTAGGGGGAGCAGAGGAGGACGTCAACGTCCCAGGCCAACACGTCGATCTGGCCGTGCGGCCCGAAGTGGACGGCGTCCGCCCAGGCGAGCGCGCCGACGCTGTGAGCGAGCTCGACGATGCGGAGAACGTCCGGGGCCGTTCCGACCGAGTTGGCCGCGACCGGGAAGGCGACGACGCGGGTGCGCTCGCTTAGCTTCGAGGCGAGGTCGTCGTAGTCGAGCGAGAGGTCGGCGTTGAGCTCGACGTTGCGAACGACGATCCCGAGGTCCTCCTCCAGTGCGAGCCAGGGTGCGACGTTACCGTCGTGATCGAGCTTCGTCACGAGCACCTCGTCCCCGGCCTTCAGCTCGCGCGCGAGCGCGCGAGTGAGGAGAAAGTTGAGGGACGTCATGCTCTGACCGAACGCAACCTCGTCGCCGGAGCAGCCGAGGAACTCTCCGGCCCGGGTGTGCGCGAGGTCGACGAGCGCGTCCGTGCGCCGCGACGTCTCGTAGGGGGCGCCGACGTTCGCGTTGTCGTGGCGCAAGTAGTGAGCGATCGCGTCGATCACCTCGTCGGGAACCTGGGTTCCGCCAGGGCCGTCGAAGAACGCGAGCCGGCGCTGCAGCGCGGTGAAGCGGGAGCGAACAGCCGTGACGTCGAGCAGGGTCGTACTCAAGAGAAGTCCTCTCCGTTGAGGGTCCAGTGATAGTCGGGCTTCGCGGTCAAAGAGGCACCGATGAAGCAGTCGCGCTCGCCCTTCATGATCAGCTCGCGCACGTCTTCCTCGGAGGCCGGGGCCGGAAACGTGACATCCAGGTCTACCCGGATCTCGACGAACGCGAATCGCCCGTCGTCTTCGCGTCGGGTCACGACCCCGTGTGCGGAGGCGAACGTCACCGGCTCGTGGCCCGCTCTGCGGGCGTGGTAGCGAAAGCTCGTGAGGATGCAGCGAGAGAGCGCCGCGAGCACGAGATGCTCGGGCGTCCAGGGCTCTTCCTCGTTGGTGATCGTGCTGCCTCCGAGCGCGCTATGGGCTGCCCATTTGTCGTCGAGGGAGACGTCGTACGTGAAGATGCGGGCCCGCGCGCTCATTCCGGCAGCGTATACCGTCCGGACCGTCGCATACCTTTCGGTCCGTGCAACGGTTAAGGCCGCTGAGTGAGGACGAGTGCTACCTCCGGTGCTATGGCCAGAGGGGTAGCGAGGACACCGTCAAGGTCGTTCGTCCCGGCGACCCGGTGATCGTGGAGTCGACGGCTGTTCTCACCGAGCGCATTCGCGTCGCGTTCGAGGCGCGCCTCGAAGCGCGCGAGCCCGAAGCCGCATAGCCGACGCCGGGCAGACGCCCTCCGCCGTTCCCGACGTCCTGGCGCCAGGACTTCGGGTCATCTTCTGCGGGATCAACCCGGGACGCTTCTCGGACGACGCGAACGCGCACTTCGCGAACCCCCGCAACGACTTCTGGCGTCTGCTGCACGAGGTCGGGTTCACGCCTCGTCTGTTTGCTCCGTCAGAGCAGTTCGACTTGCTGCCGCTCCGGATCGGCATCACGAATGCGGCCCACCGTACGACGCCCGGCTCGGGCAATCTCCGCGCCGCCGACTTCGCGGGAAGCGCGGAGCGGCTCGAGGCGCTCGCGAACGAGCTAAAGCCCGGCGTGATCGCGTTCGTCGGCAAGGAGGCCTATCGAGGACCGTTCCGCGAGCGGCCCGAGCACGGTCTGCAGAAGCGGAGACTCGGCAAGACGGCTCTCTTCGTGCTCCCGTCAACCTCTCCAGCGAACGCCGCCGTCCCGTGGGACGAGCGGCTGCGGTGGTTCGGTGCGCTCCATGCGCTGACGGACCCGAGTGCGACCGGCGTGAGCGCGGCAAAGGCGATCGACGACCGCAGCACCGAGTTGCTCGTCGTGAAGAAGCGGTCGGAGGCCGAGTAAGCGCGATGCTACGCGGGCGCGAGCACCGGGCCGAGGTCGGCCGCGACGATCCGATGCTCCGGGAGCGTGATCGGGATCGTCCCTTCGCGTTCGAAGATGTACCCGGCGTTGACGATCGTGACGGCGATCAGCGCACCGCTGGCGTCGTACTGGAGGTAGTGGCCTTCGGGCGACGCATCGTCGAGCGCCGGTCGGCGGGGCTCTCCAGCCCAGAGATACCCCGCAATTCGCTCTTCGGGGCACGTCCGTGAGCGAGCTTCGCATCCGCCCGGCTGCCCGAGCGATCGTGCTCGACCCGGACGATCGCATCCTCCTCGTCCGGTTTGTGTTTCCGAGCGGGAAGACGCTCTGGGCGACACCGGGCGGAGGGATCGAGGTCGGGGAGAGCACCGTGGACGCAGTTCGGCGTGAGCTTGCCGAGGAGACGGGCCTCGCGGATGTCGCGGTCGGGCCGGTCGTCTGGACGCGGCTGCACATCATCCCGTTCATCGGCGGCCAGTGGGATGGGCAGCATGAGCAGTACCACCTCGTCCGCACGTGGGCATTTACTCCGGTGCCCCGCCAATCCTGGGAGCAACTCAACGCCGAGTACGTCTTCGAGCTTCGCTGGTGGGCGCTCACCGAGCTTCGAGGCGGCGGATGAGTCCTTCGCTCCCCGCCGTCTCCCCGAGCTCGTGCGTGATCTGGTGGACAACGGCCCGCCGCTCGCACCGATCGACGCGGGGGTTTGAGCTCGCCTCGCACGAGCGTGCCATCCGATGCGAGCCCTACTTCAGGCGTATCGCGAAGCGAACGGCCTTCTCGTTCCCGGTGATCTCGACGGTGCCACTCGCTCCTCCGTAGGCGCCGGTTCCACCGATCACGACGAGCATCTCCGAAGCGCCGACCGGAGGCCGAGTGAGAACGTCGCTACGCAGAAAGCACTGCGCCGAGATCCGGCGCGCGCACCTTCTGCTCGGGGAGCGTGACGACGATCTCGCCGTCGTCCTCAAGCAACCTTCGTGCGTTCACGATCGTCAGGCCGACAAGGCCTCCGTCCGGGCCGTATCGCGTGTGATGCCCTTCGGGCGTCCCGTCAAAATCGGTGGCCGAGCAGGGCTCTCCGACGTGGAGGTACAGGACGTCTGCACCTCGGTCGTAGACAACTCGATCGAAGGTGATCCCCGCGATCGTCACCGTCGTAGGGATCTTCGTGAAAACGCTGTGATTATCCATCCCTCACCTCCCTCGTACTGTACTGAGACGTGCAGCCAGAGAGCGGGGCCGACGCCCTCGGCGAGGTACCACTCCTCGCCGGGCACCCGCCCGTGCATCCGCAGATCGGGTTCGCGCACGGCGCCCATGATGTCCCTCAGATGGCGGGAGAGATTCGCGTGGCCGTCCTTGATATGGCGCCAGCGCTCTTCGCGCAAGACGACGCGGCGGCCGTCGGGATCGAGTGTCGCCGCGATCACCGTGAGATCGTCGCAACAGTTGGCGGATCTGACAATCCTCTCTTCGGGACATGTCCGTGAGCTTGGCCCGGGCTAGAGCTAGAGCTAGAGCGCGAGGTGGAGCCGAAGCGCCTCGTCGAGATCGGCCATGAGCGCTGGCGGAAGCGCGCCGACTCTGGCTCCGAGGCGTTCTACGGCGACGGCTCGCACCTGCTCCGCCTGCGCCTTCGAGTCGCTGCGGAGGCCGGTGTCGGACGACCGGAGCAGGACCTGGAACGGATACACGCGCGTTGTCGCCGTCGTCACGGGTACCACCGTGATAACCCCCCGGCCGAGCCGCCCCGCTGCTGCGTTTGCCCCGTCGTTCGAGACGATCACAGCGGGACGACGCTTGTCGGCTTCTGAGCCTCGCACCGGTTCGAGGTCGACGAGCCGGATCTCACCCCGACTCATCGGGCCTCAGGCCGTCAGCTGCAGTGATCTCCCACTCGACCGCGGAGCCCGATTGTTCCCAGTCCGCGAACGCCTCCTCGTAGGCCGGCCCGAGCTGGGTCGCCCGGAGGAGCCGGACAGCGCTGTGCAAGGCGGCCGAGCGAGAGCCGAACCCTTCGGCCGCGGCATACGCGTCGAGGAACTCGACATCCTCGTCTGGGAGGCTCACGCTCAACTTCACACTATGATACTACCACAGGTAGTACTTGAGTAGTGCCCATTGCGGACGTGTCCAGCGGAGCTACCCCTGCCAGCGCTTGGCGATCGGCAGCCGCCAGTCGCGACCGAAGGCACGCGGTCGCAGCTTGACGCCTGGGGGTGCCTGGCGCCGCTTGTACTCGGATCGGTCGACGAGTGCGAGCACCCGCTCGACGGTGGCGGCGTCGAACTCGGCGAGCAGCTCCTCGCGCGAGCGGTCGAGCTCGACGTAGGCCTCGAGCACCGGGTCGAGCAGGTCGTACGGCGGCAGCGACTGGTCATCGCGCTGCTCTGCCCGCAGCTCGGCACTCGGCGGGCGCTCGATCGTCGTCACGGGGATCAGCTCGCGCCCGGCTACCTCGTTGAGATGGCGAGAGAGACGAAAGACGTCTGTCTTGAAGACGTCCTTGAGCAACGCGAAGCCACCGACCATGTCGCCATACAGTGTCGCGTAGCCGACCGCCATCTCCGACTTGTTCCCGGTGGAGATGACGAGCCAGCCGAACTTGTTCGAGAGCGCCATCAGCATCGTGCCGCGGACACGGGCCTGAAGGTTCTCCTCTGTCAGGTCAGGCTCGCGCCCCGCGAACGAGCCTGCGAGAGCATCGGTGAAAGAGCCCACGACATCCTCGATCGCGATCTCGCGGAAGTCGGCGCCGAGGTTGACGCTCACCTCGCGCGCGTCGTCCCGCGTGCCTTCCGACGAGTAGCGCGACGGCATCGACACGGTGTGGACGCGATCCGCCCCGAGCGCGTCGACGCAGATCGCGGCGGTCAGGGCGGAGTCGATGCCGCCGGAGATTGCGATGACAACCTCCCGGAAGCCGCTCTTCCGCACGTAGTCGCGCACTCCGAGGCCGAGCGCCAGCCGCATCTGCTCGAGCTCCGAGGCGAATGGCGTCACGAGAGGCTCCACGGGCTGGGTCGGTCCGGCCGCCACAGGGATGTCGATCACGGTCGCGTTCGGAGCACTCTCACGGCTCCGCTCGAGCTCGCGGCGCCGCACGTCTCGAAGCCGTCGCCCGATGGCCTCGGTCGGGTCGAGATCGACGACGAGCAGGCACTCCTCGAAGCCCGGCGCGCGGGCGATCACCTCGCCCTCGTCGTCGAGTACGACGGAGTGACCGTCGAAGACGAGCTCGTCCTGCCCGCCTACGAGGTTGCAGAACGCGAGGTACGAGGCGTTGTCACGCGCGCGCGTGACGAGCATCTCCTCGCGATCCTCGGCCTTGCCGACGTGGAAGGGAGAGGCGGAGAGGTTGACGATGAGCTGGGCGCCGGCAAGGGCAAGGTCGGTCGCGGGAGGCCCGGGCTGCCAGATGTCCTCGCAGATCGTGGGGCCGATGACGACGTCACCGCAGCGGAGCAGAACGAGATCGCGCCCCGCAGCGAAGTAGCGGTGCTCGTCGAAGACGCCGTAGTTCGGGAGAAACTGCTTGCGGTAGATCCCGCGGATCTCGCCTCCGGAGAGAATCGCGCATGCGTTCGCGAGATCACGCTCGAAGAGTGGGCAGCCCACGAGCGCGGTGATCCCTTCGGTCGCGACAGCGATCTCGTCGAGAGACGTCCGTGCTGCCTTGATGAAGCCGGGCCGGAGCAGCAGATCCTCGGGCGGATAGCCGGTAACCGCGAGCTCGGGGAAGACGACGAGGTCGGCCCCGGCGGCGCGCGCTTCACGGATCGCGCCGACGATGAGCACGCGGTTCCCGTCGAGGTCGCCGACGACAGCGTTCAGCTGGGCGAGGGCGAGCCTCACCCGACCGACCCATGTTTTCGACTCCAAGGCATAAACTCCACTCTACCGCCATGCCTGCACCTCTCACGATTGGCCGCCGCTTCCGAGGCCCCCGCACCTCGGCAAACGGCGGTTATACGGCCGGGTTGCTCGCCGAAGCCGTCGGGGCTCGCGCCTGCGAGGTGACGCTGCGGCTACCGCCGCCCCTCGAGCGGCCGCTCGCGGTGACGCGCGACGGCGACCGCTGGCTCTTGCACGACGGCGACTCACTCGTCGCCGAGGCGCGACGGGGCGATCCGGCGGTCTCGCCTCTCTCTCCCCCGAGCTTCGAGGAGGCCTTCGAGTCCGCCCGCGCCACCGGCGGGTGGGGTACGCCCGAGTTCGAGGAGTGCTTCGTCTGTGGAACCCGTCCCGAAGAGGATGGCCTAGGGATTTACGCCGGGCGCGTGTCGGGACGTGACGATGGCATCGTCGCCGCGACATGGGTCGCACAGGACGTCAGCCCCGAGATCGTGTGGGCCGCGATCGACTGCCCGGGAGGGTTCGCCCTACGAGGCAAGGCTCGCGGCGAGCCATTGCTCGCGCGGATCACGGCGCGGATAGACCGGCTGCCCGAGGAGGGGGAGCGGTGCGTGGTCGCCGCCTGGCCACTCGACGAGGACGGGCGCAAGCGCAATGTCGCGACC
The DNA here is from genome assembly GCA_031413935.1 of Thermoleophilia bacterium. Taxonomy (GTDB): domain Bacteria; phylum Actinomycetota; class Thermoleophilia; order Gaiellales; family Gaiellaceae; genus Gaiella. Next base: position 7,412 of record JANOFZ010000224.1, read on the forward strand.
GCGCTCTACGGGGAGGATGGCAAGCCGATCGCCGTTTCGCGCCAGCTCTGGATCGAGCCGCGTGTAGCCCGGGAGTTTGTGACCCGGGAGACAGGCTAAAGCCTGTCACCGCCCTCGCCCTACGCCGTCCGCGGCGTCAGGGCGACCAGCAGCCCGCCATCCTCGTCATAGGCAGGAAACAG
>JANOFZ010000225.1:0-1603 GCA_031413935.1 Thermoleophilia bacterium
GTCAAGGGCACCGGCGTGTTCACGATCACGGGCACGTGGAAGACTGGCGATATGGCAGCCGGGCTGAAGAGCAACGTGGGCCTGATGCTCCTTCCGGCCGCCCGGGCCGGTCAGGCTCCTGGTGCACTCGCGAGCGGTGGCCTCGCCTGGGCGATCCCGACCAAGGCAAAGAACCGTGAGCTCTCGGCGAACTACATCAACTTCATCACGAGCCCCGCGGCCGCAAAGGTGATTCAGGCTGCAGGCGACGTGCCCGCGATCGTCGTCAAGCAGAAGCCTGCCGGGGTGAAGGGTGACGCTCTTGGCGGCTGGGCAAAGCTCAGCACGACGAACGCGATGGCGGGGTATATGGACTGGGCCACGCCGACGTTCTACGACACGGTGACGGCGGCGATCCAGGAGTTGATGGGTGGAAAGCTCACGCCGACCGCGTTTGCCAAGAAGCTCGACGCTGACTACCTGAAGTTCCACAAGTAGGCGACTGCGGACGTGGCGGAAGCAGCAATATCAGCCGCCTCGTTCGAGGTCGACGGCCGGCAGCACCGGGGGGACGTCCGTCCCCCCGGTGAGCCGCGCCGGATCGCGTATCTGTATGTCCTACCCGGATTCCTGATCTACGCGGCGTTTGCCCTCGTTCCCTTCGGGCATACGTTCTGGATCTCGTTCCACGAGTGGGACGGCATCACACCATCCAGGTGGGTCGGACTCGACAACTACAGGCGCGTCTTCACCGACCCACAGGTGCGGGAGACGTTCGGGCACGCCCTCGTCCTCGTCGGGTTCTACGCGCTTCTGCCGTTGATCCTCGGATTGTTTCTCGTGGCCCTGCTTTCGCGGATCCGCGTGCGCGGGATCGCGGGCTTCCGCGCTGTCCTCTTTCTCCCACAGGTCGTCGCGCTCGTTGCCGTCGGGGTGGTGTGGCGCTGGATCCTCGCCCCGGACGGCCCGCTCAACGAGGGCCTTCGGGCGATCGGCCTCGGGAGCCTTGCGCGCCCGTGGCTCGGGGACTTCACGTGGGCGTTGCCTTCCGTCGGGCTCGTCGGCACGTGGGTCACCTTTGGGCTCGCGATGGTGCTGCTCGTTGCCGGCGTCCAGAAGATTCCGACGAGCCTGTACGACGCCGCCCGGGTTGACGGTGCCGGCCCCCTGCGAGAGTTCTTCGTCGTCACGCTGCCGGGCCTTCGGAACGAGATCGTCGTCGTCCTCGTCCTCACGACGACGACCGCGCTGCGGAGCTTCGACCTCGTGTACGTGATGACGGGCGGCGGCCCCGGTACATCGACGAGCGTTCCGTCATACCGTCTCTATACCGCTGCATTCCAGACGGGTGAGGCCGGGCTCGGTGCAGCAATCGGAATCGTCCTTGCGATCGCGATCTTTGCGGTCGCATTCGGCATCACGCGCCTCGGCGAGAAGGGCACATCGTGACGGCAACCTTCGAGCGGGCGATCAACTATGGACTCCTGGTCTTCTTCTCCGTCCTTGCCGTGGCCCCGATCGTCGGCGTTGTTCTGACGGCCTTCCACGGCCCCGACGAGCTCGTCTCGGGTCTTGCCGTCCCACATCCGTTCACGGTTGACTCGTTCCGTGTCGCCTGGACCGA
>JANOFZ010000226.1:0-6546 GCA_031413935.1 Thermoleophilia bacterium
GGCATGCTCTCGCCGGTCACCATCGACTCGTCGACCGAGCTCTCACCCTGCACGACCTCGGCGTCGACCGCCACCTTCGCCCCCGGGCGAATCAGGAGCAGGTCGCCGACGACGACCTCGGCCGTCGGCACCTCCAGCTCGACACCATCGCGAAGCACAGTGGCCTTCGGCGGCGCGAGATCGAGTAGTGCTCGGATCGCCTCGTTTGCCCCACCGCGGGCCCGCATCTCGAACCAGTGGCCGAGCAGGACGAAGGCGGCGAGGAACGCGACTGCCTCGTAGAACACCTCGCCCTCGATCGCGAACGTCGCGGCAACCGAGTACACCCAACCGGTCCCGATCGCGACTGCGACGAGCACCATCATGTCGAGTGTTCTCGCGCGCAGCGCGCGCACTGCACCCACGAAGAACAGCTGGCACGAGTAGAGGATCACCGGCAGGCTGAGCAAGAACTCCCAGACGTCGACGCGGATTCCGAACGGCGTCGGCGGGACCCCGCCGAAGATCCGGTCGCCGAGCTCCGACCAGATTGCGATGGGAATAGCAAACACGACCGCGACGAGGAAGCGGTTGCGCATGTCGCGCACCATCTCTGCCATCGACATCCCGGCGTGACCCCCGTGCCCCGCACCGTGCCCGCCGTCGGCCCGTTCCATTGCTGCGTGGTCGTGAGCGGCCGCCTCAATCGCTGCCGACGCATGCTCATGCCCGTCGGCTCGGGCGGCCGTGGCACTCCCCGGCTCCCGCATCGGGTCGCAGATATGGCCCGGGACCGACTGGCCGGAACAGTGATAGCCACACTCCTCCACCCAGCCGCGCAAATCATGGACAGAGGTCAGGGTCGGGTCGAACGTGACGGTCGCGGTCTGCGAGACGGCGTTCGCCTCCACCTCGAGAACACCAGGACGCCGCCCGAGCGTCCGCTCGACGACAGCCTTCTCGCTTGCGTAGCTCAGGCCACCGACGTGCAGCGTCACCGTCAGCGGCTGCGAGCCGTCGTGGCCCGCGTGGCCGCCAAAGACGTTGTCGTCGTGAGTGGTTGCGGAATCAGTCATCGGCGATCGATCGGGGTGCAACAGGAACGGTGACGATGACGGTGTCGCGTGAAGAGCGTGTGAAGGTCGCCGCACTCCTTCCGGAGGGCAGGGCAGGGCACGCCAACCCGTGCTCCGTCACCAGCCGCACGCCCCGCCGCCGTTCCACCCCTTTCACGCGACCGGGATTCGGCAGAGGAATCGGGCACCCTGACCAGGCCCTGGGCTTTCGGCCCAGAGTTGCCCGCCGTGTGCTTCGACGATCGCGCGCGCGATCGCGAGCCCGATGCCGCTGCCACCGCGGTCGCGGCTGCGCGCCCGGTCAACGCGGTAGAAGCGCTCGAACACGCGATCGAGATCGCCCGCCGCGAGCCCTTCGCCGGTATCGGTCACGGCGAGCAACGCGGCGTCGTCGACGCGCTTGGCGGAGAGGGTAACGGTGCCTCCGGCCGACGTGTGTCGGAGAGCGTTCTCGAGCAGGTTCGCGAGCACTTCGCCAAGGCGGTCGGCGTCGACTTCGACGGCGGGACCGTCACGCGCGGAGGAGATTTCCAGGTCGACGCCTTTCGAAATAAACGCAGGTGCTGCCGCGCCGGCGGCAGCCTCGAGCAGCGTTATCGCCAGAACCCGCTGCACACGCAGATCGAGCTGCCGTTCCTCTGCACGTGAGACCTTCGTCACGTCCTCGGTGAGTCGCCCGAGGCGACCGGTCTCCGCGCGGAGGAGCGTCCAGGTGTCGGGGCCGGGCTCGACGACACCGTCGGCGAGTCCTTCGAGATAGGCGTCGATCGTCGCGAGCGGCGTGCGCAGTTCGTGCGCGACGTCGGTCAGGAGCTCGCGGCGCTTCTGCTCGGCCGACTGGAGAGCGATGGCCATCTCGTTGAAAGAGCGGCCGAGGGCGGCGATCTCGTCGGAGCCCGTCACCGGCACCCGTGCCTCATACGCCCCCTGCGCGATCCGCTCTGCTGCCTCGGCGAGCGCGCGAATCGGCCTGACGATCCGGAGCGAGATGAAGGTGCTGACGGCCAAAGCTGTGAGAACGGCAGCTCCGATTGCTACCGCGAGCGCGATCAGGACGGCGGCGTTGAACGCCCGGTCCACGTGGCGGGCAACGTCGTCCGGGATGAATTCTCCCGAGCTCCGAATATGGTCGTGGAAGATGCCGGGGGCAATCGCGAGCGCGACGAGCGCGAGCGTGGCGCTGCCGGCGACGATCACGAGCAACTGCGCGAGCAGCAGCCTGGAAGCGAGGCTCCGGCGGAAAAATCTTCGCATCACTTCCCCAGGCCCATGCGGTAGCCGACGCCCCGCACGGTCTGGATGGAACCTGTGGCGGTGCCGTCTTCACCGAGCTTGCGGCGGAGGTTCGCGATGTGGACGTCGACGACATGCTCGTCCCCGAACCAGCCTGGCCCCCACACGCGCTCGAGGAGCTGCCTGCGCGTGAGGACGAGGTGCGGGCTCTCCGAGAGCGCGTTGATGAGCTCGAACTCGAGTCGCGTCAGCTGCACCGGCGCGCCGTGCTTCCGCACCTCGCGCGCGGCGCGATCGATCGTGAGATCGCCGAACCGACGCTTCGTACCGGCGCCCGGCAAGGACTCCCTGGGTCGCCGCCGCATCGCCCGGATGCGGGCGACGAGCTCGCGGGGCGAGAAGGGCTTCGTGACGTAGTCGTCGGCGCCGATCGAGAGTCCGATCAGCTTGTCCAGTTCCTCGGCCCGTGCCGTCAGCATGACGACATAGGCGTCGCTGAAGGTCCGGATCTGCCGGCAGGCCTCGATCCCGTCGATCCCCGGCAGCATCAGGTCGAGCACGATCACTTCGGGCTCGAGCTCGCGGGCGAGCTCCACGGCGCGGGCGCCGTCGGCCGCAGTCGCGACGGCAAAGCCCTCGCGCTCGAGGTACGAGGTCACGAGGCGGACGAGCGGTGCCTCGTCGTCGACGACGAGGACGAGCGGGTGGGCGAGCGAGTTGCGGTTAGTCACAACGAGAGAATGCCACCCCGCGTCATTCGGTCATCGAGAGAAACCGCCCGTGCCACCGGTGGTACCAGACGGCTCCGGTGTAGGCGTTCACCGACAGCATCCCCGCAACCTGGTCGCCCTCGAGGACGTGCAGCGTGTAGTAGCCCGGGAACGCGTCGGCCGTGCCGGCACGAAGCTCGCTTCCCTCGCGCGCGAGCCAGGAAGCGGCGATCGCCTTTGCCTCCTGCGCCGAGACGCTCGGACTCGTAGTCTCGGGCGACGGCGCCCAGGTCGGGTCGCCACCGTACTCCCCGCCCATCATTCCTCCGGATCCAGGGCCTCCGCTCATCATGCCGCCGGCGCCAGAGCCTCCGCCCATCATGCCGCCGACGCCAGAGCCTCCGCCCATCATGCCGTAGCGTGTGTTCCACATCATCGCCGGCCCGTACTCGAGCCAAACGGCGCCTGTCGCCGGGTTGACGAGTACCTCCGTCGCCCTGGCCCCGCCAGGCTCGATGAGCTCGGCGTAGTAGTTGTTCTCGAACTGCATAACCTCGCCGACGCGCAGGTCGAGGCGATCGGCGAAGCGCTGTGCCTGGCGCTTCGCGCTAGGGAGGCTCCTGACCGGCGTACCGCTCCCGCTCGAGGCGTAGCCCATCATCCCCGGGCCGAAGCGCGACATACCCCAAGTCGTGTCGCCGCCCTGGGCGAACGCCCATGTGACCGAAGCGCCGAGTACGACGAGAGCCGCGACGAGCACGAGAGCGGCGGTGCGCTTGGCTGCCATGAAACCGACTCCCCGCTCAGCGCGCCGCGCGAAGCTTCTCGCGCAACGTGTCGTAGGTCTCAGCGTCGATCTCCCCGCTCGCCAGGCGCCGATCGAGGATCTCTCCCGGCCGCTCGGCCGCTCCGACGGAGTTGTCGCCCGTGCCCGGCCGGGCGAAGAGCTGCGCTCCAGCCCAGACGATCGCTGCGATCAGGCCGACCCAGAACACCACCATCAGAATCCACCAGCCTCCACCCATGCCACCGTACGAGCCGTCCATCATCGCGAGCCTCCTCTTTCTGATTGATGCTCCGCACTGTAGGCCCCCCGGATCAAGGATCAGGCAGGAGCCCGATCAAGATTCGGTCAAGACTCTGCGCGACACTCCCCACGGGCGGCGGGCGTCCCTCCGCGGGAACTCGGGGACCGCCCTCCGCTCGCGCCGTTGCCCGGTTCGGGCCGAATCAATGACCGCCGTGGTGCTCACGCATGTACCGCACCATCTCGCCGAACGTAGCAAAGTCGTGCCCTTGCCCTGCGTGCGAGCAGGAGACCGCGGGCGGGCTCGCGCGCTTCCCGAGGCTCATCTGGGCGCACTTGGCGACGTGTTGGCCGAAGGACTCGTTCGTCTCAGCAGCCTGGGCGACAGCCGACGACGCGGCGGCGACAGCGGCCGCAGCCAGAACCGCAATGGCGACGCGTGCTCTGCCGTTCGATGGGCTCGTTGTGGAGTTCATGGATTGGGCTTCCCTTCTCGTTCGCCCCGAGCCGGCGGACCGCGGGATGCGACCCTCGACACCCGAGGACTCATGTCTGCCAGTCACACGACCGTACGGCAGCCCGGTCAAGACTCCGGGGGGCCTGGGTCAAGATTGGGTCAAGAATCAGCCCGGCTCGACCGGAAGGCCGAGCGTCTGCCAGTCATGCAGTCCGCCGCGGTGATGCACACCTGAACGCAGGTCTGCGGGTCGAGATCATCGTGACGTCCGAGTGGAGGTCAGCGCGTCTTTACGAACCGCTGCACCGCGTCGAGGAGCTCCGCGGTCTTCGCGTCTGCCGCCTCCACGTCGCCGGAGGCGATCGCGTCGTGAACGCAGTGATTGACGTGCCCTTCGAGCAGCTTCGCGCCCACCTGCTCGAGCGCGGTCTCGACCGCCGCGATCTGCGTGAGGATGTCAATGCAGTAACGATCCTCGTCGACCATCCGCTCGATCCCACGCACCTGCCCTTCTATCCGGTGCAGGCGCTTGACGAGCAGCTCCTTGTCCTTGCCATAGCCGTGCATCACCCCTACACGTCCTCTCGCAGGCTGTGGAAGCGCCGGAGGCGCAGACTGTTCGTGACGACGAAGACGCTCGAGAACGCCATCGCGGCGGAGGCGACGATCGGGTTCAGCAGCCCTGCGACCGCGAGCGGGATCGCCGCGACGTTGTAGGCGAAGGCCCAGAAGAGGTTGCCCTTGATCGTGCCGAGCGTGCGACGCGCAAGCCGGATCGCATCCACCGCCGCGCGCAGGTCGCCCGAGACGAGCGTCAGGTCGCTCGCTTCGATCGCCACGTCCGTGCCCGTGCCGATCGCCAACCCGAGGTCGGCCTGGGCGAGTGCAGGGGCGTCGTTGACGCCGTCGCCGACCATCGCCACGATCTCACCCTCGCTCTGCAGCCGCGACACGACCGAGCTCTTTTCCTCGGGCAGCACGTTCGCGATCACCTGCTCGATGCCGGCTTCGTCGGCGATCGCGCGTGCCGTGCGCTCGTTGTCTCCCGTCAGCAGCACTGGCGTGAGGCCCAGTGAGCGTAGGTCTGCGATCGCCTCTGCGGAGGTTGGCTTGATCCGGTCGGCGATGACGAACAACCCGGCAACCGTGCCGTCGATCGCGGCCGCAACGACGGTACGACCCTTGCTCTCCTCCGCGGCGAAAGCGGCACCGAGCTCGGGTGAGAGCTCGAGCCCCCACTCGGCGAGCATCGTTGGGCGGCCGACGACGACTGCGTGCCCGTCGACGACGGCTTCGACGCCGAGTCCACTGCGGTTCTTGAACCCCTCGGCCACATCGAGTGCGCCGACCTCCGAACGGGCGAATGTCGCGATCGCCTGGGCGATCGGGTGCTCGCTCGCGCCTTCCGCGGCGCCGACGTGCCGAACGAGGTCGCGACGGTCGACTCCCTCGGCGGCAATGGCACCGGTAACCCACATCTTCCCCTCGGTCACCGTTCCTGTCTTGTCGAGCACGATCGTCGTGATCTGCCGCGTCTGTTCGAGAATCTCGGGGCCTTTGATCAGGATCCCGAGCTGAGCGCCGCGGCCAGTGCCGACCATCAGTGCGGTCGGCGTTGCGAGACCGAGCGCACACGGGCAGGCGATGATCAGCACGGCGACGGACGCCGTAAACGCGGCCGACACATCTCCGGTGAGTACGAGCCAGCCCACGAGCGTCGCAAGTGAGATCCCGATCACGATAGGAACGAAGACGGCGGAGACACGGTCGACGAGACGCTGGATCGGCGCCTTGCCGGCCTGCGCCTCGGAGACGAGGCGCGCGATCTGCGCCAGAGCCGTGTCCGCGCCAACCCGGGTTGCCTCGACGACCAGGCGGCCGGAGGTGTTGATCGTCGCGCCGGCGACGTCGTCGCCGACGGTGACCTCCACCGGAACCGGCTCCCCGGTAAGCATCGACTGGTCGAGTGCGGAGCGCCCTTCGACCACGCGACCGTCGGTGGCGATCTTCTCACCGGGCCGCACGACGAACCTATCTCCCACGACGAGCTCGCCGATCGGCACA
>JANOFZ010000227.1:0-4156 GCA_031413935.1 Thermoleophilia bacterium
ATCCCCGCCCCCCAACAAAAAAAAACTTTATTTTGTCCTCGTTTGCGTTTTTGGGGGGGGGGTGGGCGGGTGTTTAAAACAAACCCCCGCCCCCCCCCGCCCGATGCCTTCTGCTCGCTTCGCGAGACCCTGAAGGGGCCCACCCGCGGGCCTCTGCACTCCGAAGTGTTTCCAAAGGGCCGCCGATGGGAGAGCTTACCGCTGCCCCACCGACCAGTCGTTTCTGCTCGCTTCGTGAGACCCTGGCGGAGGGAACGCATGCTTCGAGAGCAACGAGGCGGCCGTCGGATCCGTAGGGGCTAGGCGCCGCCGAGCCACAGGCGAGGTAAGCCTCGCCCGCAACGGCGTTCGTGTTCGGGCGACGCTGTCCGGCGCCGTGGCCCGTTTCGCATAGCCCCTACGCCTGGTTCTGGATCGCGCGGGTAGGAATCACGAAGCCCGGGACTCCGCGACCTCGAGCAGCCGCTCTCGGATCGCGGCCTGATCCTCGCCGATGTCGTCGAGCCGCGGCAGCGCAGCGAGCGACTCGAGCCCGAAGACGCGCTCGAAGAGCGCCGTCACGCGATACCGCACTGCACCACCCGGGCTGTTCTCACGGCCGGCCTCGGCGATCAGGCCTCGCTCGACGAGCGAGGCAACGGCCGAATCGGCGGCGACGCCTCTGATCTGGGCGATCTCGGGCCGCGACACCGGGCCGAGATAGGCAACGATCGCGACGGTCTCGAGCGCAGCCTGCGAGAGCCCCCGCTCGACCGGGCGCTCGAAGAGACGGGCGCATGCCTCCCCCGCCTCGCGCGCCGCGCCGAAGGCGTAGCCACCCGCCACCTTCTGCAGGACGATGCCGCTGCGACCTTCGCTGTAGCGCTCGCGCAGGAGTCCGAGGGCCATCTCGATCCGTTCGACATCGTCAGCGGTCGCCTCGGCGAGCTCATCCATCGTCAACGGCTGCGACGCGACGACGAGCAGCGCCTCGACCGTCCTCGCGAGCGCGTCGAGCGGGTTGGCAGAGATCAGGCGGAGCGGGCGGTCCACTGCAGCATCCTTCCGTCGTCGGTGTCAAAGAGGGGCTCGTCGGCACGGGCAATCCTGATCGGCGCGAACGGCGCGGCCTGCGAGATCGAGATCTCGCCTTCCTTGCGGAGCTCGAGCAGCGCCAGGAAGGCGACGGCCTGCTCGACGCGTGAGAGGCCCTTCATCTCGGCGTCGAAGTCGAAGCGTCGCCGCCGGACGAGCAGCGCCCGGAACCGCTCGACGAACTGCGAGACCGGCGGGAATCGCAGGGCCATATGCGAGAGCGAGACGCGCGGCGGCTCGACGGCCAGGCCGCGCATCGCCTCGACCAGACGGAGCGGCTCCTGTGCGGCAAGTCGGCGCTCCGGGCTCGGCGCAAGCGAGGCCGGCCCGAGTCGGAAGTAGAGCTCGCGCTGCTCCTCGAGCCGCTCGCGCAGCCACACGGCCGCGAGCTTCATCCGCCGGTACTCGGCAAGGCGCCGGGCGAGCTCCTCGGCGGCCTCCTCCGGCTCCATGTCCGCGAGCTCCGCCTCCTCGTCGGGGAACAGGTGTCGAGCCTTCAGCTCGAGAAGCGCGGCGATCAGGACGAGGAACTCACCGCAGGCGTCGAGGTCGAGCTCGTCGCGTTCGGCGAGTCGCTCGACGAACGCCACGATGATTCCGGCCATGTCGATCTCCGACGGCTGGATTGCATCCTTGAGCAGGAGCGTGAGCAGGAGGTCGAACGGGCCCTCGAAGGCATCGAGGTCCAGCTCGAGGTCGCGGACGGCGCTGGCCACGGTCGGACCCTAGCCCCCGGGTCGGACGCGACTCCTGGGCACGTCCATCCGAGGCCCCTTTTGTATCGCCGGCCCGCCGCCTCGCCCACGCCGCTGGGAGAGGACGAACCAGACGATCCCCGAGACGCACGCGATTCCGGATACCCACGTGTTGACGCGGAGGCCGAGAATGTCGTTCGCCGGGTCGATCCGGATCAGCTCGATCCAGAAGCGCCCGAACGAGTAGAGCGCGATGTAGAGGGCAAACAGACCGGGTGGGCGCGGGTGGAACCGTCGCTCGATCAGATACACGAGCAGGGCAGCAGCGAGGAGATTCCAGAGCGCCTCGTAGAGGAACGCCGGATGGTAGGTGCCCTGATCGAGGGTCACGAGCGGCCGGTGCACGGGGTCGATCTCGAGGCCCCAGGGGAGATCCGTGGCCCTGCCGTAGAGCTCCTGGTTCCACCAGTTTCCGATGCGCCCGACGGCCTGAGCGACGAGCAAGCCGGGAGCGAGGCAGTCAGCGAGGAGCGGCACGTCCGCCCCGGCTCGCTTCGCGATCACCGCGCCGACGATGACGCCCGCAGCGATCCCGCCCCAGACTCCGAGCCCGCCCTTCCAGATCGCGACCGGTCCCCACCACTGCCCCGGCACCTCGCTCCAGCTCGTCGCCACGTGGTACAGGCGCGCACCAACGATGCCCGCGCCGACGCCCCAGACGGCGCAGCGGAAGATGAGATCCCAATCGCCGCCCCGGTTGACCCAGCGCGTCCCGGTGATCCAGATCGCAAAGCCGATCGCCGCGAGCAAGGTCAGGCCGTACATGTGGATCGTCAGCGGGCCGAGCTCGATGGCGCCGTTACTCGGTGAGGGGATCGAGGCGAGGAGGTGCATGGTTCGACATTCTCGCTGCGGCGCAGGACGCCTTCGTCCCGGAAACGAGTGACGCCCGGAGTATCCCGGGCGTCAGGTACCGATGGAGGTGTTTCTAGAGAAGAATCTGGAGGGCGAGATCGACCGGGCAGCCGCTCTCGAGCAAGCGCGTCGCGAAGTGCAGGTCGACCTCGTGCGACGCGGCGAGCACGGTCGCCGATTCGGGGTCGTAGCCGGCGCGCGAGAGCGACTCGATGCGCCACTGCTCCACCAGTTCAACTTCAACGTCAGGTCGCTCTTGAAGCTCTGCCGCAGACATCAATGCCTCTTTCAACGTGGTCGGGTCTCCCTGTATTCGGTCGGGAGCCTCGATTGGATGTGTTCTCTTTGTACGGGTTTTGGATCAGGAAATTGACGCTTTCCCGTGAGGGTTTCGTAAAGGCGTGGCGCGGTACCTCCCACGGCTTCAGTCCTCGAGCCAGGCGAGCAGCTCCCAGAAAGCATCCTGTGCAGGGGGAATGTGCGGGGACTGACGTCGGCCCGCCCGCCGCTCGGCCCAGATCACGTACGACCGAAGCCGCTTTCCCATCCGCCGACGGGTTGCGTCGGTCGGGGCGACGAGTGCCATCGAGAGGGCAAACCGCCACGCCGCCGCCTCGCTCTCGAGGCGACGCCCGCTTCGACCTTGCCCGACGAGATGCCCGATCTCGTGCAGCGCGATGAAGTAACTCACCTGGCCGCGAACGGGAGGAATGCGGATCTCGAGACGTCGCTCGCGACTGCCGTCACGATGCCGCACGGTGATCACGACGGCCCGTCCACGCCCGTCGACGCGGTTGATCCCGTGCGCGGAGCAGAGGTCGTCGATGTGAAGATCAAGGGTCTCCGGCTGCATCGGGCGAGCCTAGATGGTTGATCGGTAATTGGTGCACGCGCGGCTGGGGGCCTGCACACATCGCATCGTGCCCGGCTCGATCAACACCAAGGCAACCAGCCTTCCTGCAGATCGAGCCGAACACGCTGCTCGGTGCAGACCCTCCCCGACACGCACCCCAATCACCGATTAACCATCTCGTGGTCGAGCGCGAGATCGCCCTGACGCACGCGACCGGTGCGGAGGTCTCTTGTGTCTCGTAGGATCTTGCGCATGAAGCTCCGCCGCGACGCCAAGGTCGACCTTCTACGACGCGTGCCTCTCTTCGCCGAGTGCACGCAGAAAGAGCTTGGTCGGATCGCGGCGATCGCGGACGAGCTCTATCTGCCCGAGGGGACGAAGCTGATCGAGGAGGGCAGGAAGGGGCGAGAATTCTTCGTTCTCATCGACGGCACCGTCGACATCCGTCGCGGCGATCGCAAGGTTGCAGAGCTGCGCGGCGGCAACTTCTTCGGTGAGATCGCCCTCGTCACCGATGCTCCACGCACCGCGACAGTGACCGCGACTACGCCCGCACGGGTGCTCGTGATCACGGGTCAGGCCTTCCAGCGTGTCCTCACCGAGACGACGACGATTCAGC
>JANOFZ010000228.1:0-11664 GCA_031413935.1 Thermoleophilia bacterium
ACAACGGGCCCATGGCGAATCGCAGCCTGCCGAGTGAGATGCCGAGGAAAGCTCGAACGACCTTCGGGTCGAACTGCGCGCCTGCGCAGCGCGCGATCTCCTCCCGCCCCGTGAGCGCGTCCGACGCGGTCTTGTACGACCGCGCCGACGTGATCACGTCGAAGACGTCGGCAACGGCCACAATGCGGGCCGCGAGCGCGATCTCGTCGCCGGCCGTGCCCGCAGGGTATCCGTGACCGTCCCAGCGCTCGTGGTGCTGCGTGACAGCCGCCGTCCATTCCCCGAGCCAGGAGCGAAGCGGCGCGACGAGTATCCCGCCGAATTCGGGGTGCCGCCTAAGGATCGCCCACTCGTCGTCGGTCGGCCTACCCTCGTTCGCGAGAATCTCGGTCGGGATCTCGAGTTTCCCAATGTCGTGCAAAAGGGCAGCCCAATTAAGAAGGTCGATGTCGTCACTGCTGAGATGCATCTCCTCCGCGATCATCTGCGCGTAGGCGCGAACACGATCCGAATGACCACGAGTAAGCGGATCGTGGGTATCGAGCGCTGTGACGAGTGAAAGGAGCTGCTGGGCGGCCTCGAGGGGAGTCGTGTCGGCCGTACCGGCCTTCGCTGCAGCGACACGCTCCTCGAGCGTTCCCACGCTGCGAGACACCAGGGCGGTTTGGAACCGTGAGGGGGCATGATCCGGGAAGACGAGGGAGAGCCTGAACAGGGCGGCAAGCGGCAACAGCCGCCGAGTTGCACGGTCGACCGCGATCAGCACCAGAGTGGCCGCACCGGTGAGCATCACCCACCAGGTGAGGTACCACCAGAAGGAATCGAGCGGGGCGGGGAAGATCTTGCTCACGAGCACAACGAAGCCGATCGAAGCGACGATCGGAGCCCCGAGCGCAGCCAGGCGAATCAGGCGTGCCTGCATCGGCCTTGGTGTCCAGCGCGTCGTCGTTTGGGGTTGCTCGTTCATGGCCCTGCGGGATTCCCGCACACCGGATATCGGCACCCGAGCAGGGGATGCTTAGCCGCTGTCGCGAAGAAGGACGGCCGCCCTTGACGGCAATGAGAGGCGACGCCCCAGCAAGAAATCGAACTTGACGGCGTCCTTGCGGCTGCCTACCTTCCGACCGACGGACACATCGATCCGACGAGCCTGACGAACGCACTCGCAAGGGGAGCCGTCGACCGTGGCGCGACCATTCTCCGCCACACGCGCGTGACGCAGCTCGTCCGCGAGCGCGGCGGCTGGACTGTGTCGACCTCTCGCGATCTGTTCAAGATCTGACGTGCACTTGACAGGATCTTGACGTGAGGTGTGGAGACTGGGGATTGGCCAGCTGTGTCTCGCCTCGTGGGTTCCGGCGGCACGATCGTGTTCTCGCAGAGGGAGGACGTTTGGGCAGAGCGGGAGTGCCGCGAGCTGATCGACCGCCTGGTCGCCGAGGGCGTGTGCGACGCGGTGCACGTCTCCGAGCCGCGCCCGTATCTCCCGAAGAGCGACGAGATGCGGGATATCGGCGTTGTCCTCTGCGTTCTCCGGAACCGCACGCTCTCGGAGCGGTAGACGAGCCTCCCCGAGGAAGAGGGCGGCGTCTACCCGGAGGTGCCGGCGGTCGGCTCGCGTTACCGCAGCCTCGAAGTCGAACTGCGTATCCAGAGTGCTCTCGGTCGGAAGGTCTGTCGGCCCGGATTCCTCGCTACCGGTGTCGGCGCTCCTCTGGCAGTCGAGGCGGCGGAGCACGACGGCGCGACGGCTCCGACGGCAACGATCGCGGGGCTGCGCAGAGTGCGAACGCTCTCCGGAGGGAGGCGGACGAGGTTGTCTGCCCGTACGAGAAGGTACGGTTTGGCGCCGTCGGGGTCTGGTACGACGTCTTCGCACAGGTCGGAAACGACGAGGTCGTCGCCCTGCTCGACGAGCTCCGGGCGTCGCTACCTGCGCCAGCGGCGTAGGCCCTCGAGGACTGAGATCTGCTCCCGAGCGGTCAAGCGCGCGCCGGTGTGACCGGAGAGTGGTATGCGGCGCCGGGCATGACGCAGAGGATCTCGAACAGCAGGTTTGCTGCGACCAGGGCGGTGTTGCCGCTCGAGTCGTAGATCGGCGCGACCTCGACCAGGTCAGCGCCGACCAGTTCGAGGCCGCGCAGACCGCGGATCAGCTCCAACGCCTGCACGGTTGTGAGCCCGCCGATCTCGGGGGTGCCGGTGCCCGGCGCGTGGGCGGGGTCGAGCGAGTCGATGTCGAAGGTCAGGTAGGCGGAATGGTCGCCGATCCGCTCACGGACCTGGTCTGCGATCGGGGAGAGGCTGCGATGCCACAGTTGCTCCGCCTGGATCACCTGCACACCCTGCGTCGCTGCCCAGTCGAAGTCGTCATTGGAGTAGCCGGTGCCGCGCAACCCGATTTGCAGCGACCGCTCGGGCACGATCAGTCCTTCCTCGATCGCGCGGCGAATCGGTGTTCCGTGGGCGAGTGCCTCGCCGAACATGTGGTCGTTGACATCGGCGTGCGCGTCGACGTGGATCAATGCGACCGGTCCGTGGCGACCCGCAATCGCCCGCAGAATCGGAAGCACAATGGTGTGGTCGCCGCCGATCGTGATCGGCCGGCAGCCGGTGTCAAGGATCGCGGCAATATCCCGCTCGATGATGGCAACGCTGCTCTCGAGATCGAACGTGTTCACGGCGACGTCACCCAGGTCTGCCACCGTCAGGCTTTCGAAGGGCGCGGCTCCGGTGCCCATGTTGTAGGGCCGCAGTAGACACGACTCGGCCCGGATGGCACGAGGTCCGAATCGCGCTCCCGGCCTGTTCGACGTCCCGATATCGAGCGGGACGCCGACAAAGCCGACGTCGACGCCCTCGACCGACTCACGGGCGGGCAGACGCATCATCGTCGCAGGCCCGGCAAAGCGCGGCATCTCGTTGCCGCCGAGCGGCTGAGGCAGTTCTGAGCTCACGTCACTCACTCTCCTTTTGTGGTCTAGAGGCTTGATGCGCAGTAGAAGCACGTCTGGATGCGGCCCTGCACGCTGCGGATCGCGTCCGCCGAGAACGACATCAAGGCATGGAGCCTTGACGTCGGCCTCGTCGAACACGCTCCTTGGTGCAGAACCACCCCAGCCGCACTCCTACTACACATCAAGCCTTCAGTCGTCCGGTCTCGTCGTCGCCGCGCGATCGGCCACGGTGCCGGGTGCACGCTCACGAGGCCACGGCGGTGATGACGGCCGCCGTCCGGTTTCATATCGCAAGCACGGCGGCGGCCGCTAGGCAGTCGGCTTCGCGCCAGGGTAGCGCTGCGATCTGGATGCCGACCGGAAGTCCCACCGTGTCGGTGCCGAAGGGGACGCTGATAGCGGGCCAACCGAGAACGTTGAACACGCCGGTCATCCCGAGCATCGCGGTGGTCACGTCCTCGTTCGGATTGCCGGCGAAGGACGCTGTGGTGGCGCCTCTGAGCGGTGGCGAGAGAGCCAGTGTCGGGGTGACGATCACATCGACCCCGTCGGAGCGCAGTCGCTCTTCGGTCTGGGCTTGATACTCGATCCGGCGCTGCCGGGCCCTGCCGGTATCGATCCCGGTGAGGCGCGTCGCCGCATCGAGTTCGCGTACCACGTCGGCTCCGAGATCTGCACGGCGCGATGGCCAGTGGTCTCCGAGTGCGGCGCCCTCCTCTGACAGGTAGAAGTCCGCCTCGCCAGGTGCGG
Source organism: Thermoleophilia bacterium (assembly GCA_031413935.1). GTDB lineage: Bacteria > Actinomycetota > Thermoleophilia > Gaiellales > Gaiellaceae > Gaiella. The sequence continues at coordinate 3,708 of JANOFZ010000228.1, forward strand.
GCCAGCCCAGGTCGACCTCGGTTACCTCGGCGCCGGCGTCACGAAGAACGTCCACGGCGGCACGCACGCGGGAGGCAATGTCCGCCTGGGTGTGCTCGAAGAAGTAGCGCTCTGCCACACCTACGGTCATGCCGGAGACACCGCGCTCGAGCGCGTCTCGGTAGCGCTCGACCGCGACGGGCGGGGTTCGTGGGTCGCGCGGAGACGCACCGGCGAGCAGTTCGAGCGCCAACGCGCAGTCACGCACCGACCGTGCCATCGGCCCACAGTGGTCGAGGGTCGGGCAGAGCGGGTGGATCCCGGCCAGGCTGACCCTGCCGAAGGTCGGCTTGAAGCCAACGATGCCGCAGCACGAGGCCGGGCACCGGATCGAGCCACCGGTGTCGGTACCGAGTGCCAGTGCGACTGTTCCAACCGCTACCGCTGCGGCCGAGCCGCCGCTCGAGCCGCCCGGTACCCGGCTCGAGTCGTGCGGGTTTCGGCATGTTCCAAACCACGGGTTGTCGTTCGTCGTGCCCCAGGCAAGTTCGTGGGTCGCCAGCTTCGCGATTGTGACCGCACCCGCCGTGGCCAGCCGCGTTACAGCGTCGGCGTCACGATCGGGGATGTGGTCGCGCCAGATTGCACTGCCGTAGGTCGTGCGACTGCCGCCGGTGTCGATCAGATCCTTGACCCCCACCGGAACTCCTGCGAGAGGACCTGGATTCTCGCCGCGGGCGATGGTGTCGTCGACACCGAGAGCCTCTTCCAGCGCCCGCTGCTCCGTGATCCACCAGACGGCATCGATCCCTCGGTCGCGCTCGGCGATCTGGTCGAGGTGATCCCTGGTCACCTCGACCGCGGATATCTCACCCGAACGGACGCGCGCAGCGATGGCTGTGGCGTCATCCATGCCGGCCGGGCTCCCGTGTGCTCCATGGGTGCGACCGCATTACGGCGTCGTCGCGGACGCGGACGCGGCCCGCGCCCGAGCGACGCGCCCATCGGCGACGCGCTCGCGCATGCGCGAAGCCGCGGTGCAGCCGCAGTTCTTGCTGAGGATTGGATCGGCCGCCTCGGCGAGCACTCGCTTGCGGGCCGCGAGTTGCGCCTTCGTCGGCCCCGACTGCGTGCTCGCCGGCTTCGGGGCCTGCTGGAACGCCGCGCCCAGGAGCAGCAGCGCGAGCACCGCGAGCACCGAGAGCACCGAGAGCGCGAGCAGGATCGAGCGACGGCCGATCACGACGCCGTCACCCGGCGATCGCCGCGCACGCGGATCACGGTGGCGAGTATCGCGAGCGCGAAGCTGACGACGATCAGCAGGAACGCCACTGGCAGCACGACGGCCGTCTTGTCGGGGAATCTCAGGCTCGCGTAGAGGAACATCGGCAGCGTCTGTTCGTCCTCCGTCACGAAGCTCGCCACGACGACTTCGTCGATCGAGATCACGAACGCGATCAGGAACGCCGAGAAGATCGCGGGCGTGATCAGCGGGAGCATCACCCGCCGGAAGGTGACGGGGCCGCTCGCGCCGAGATCGTGCGCCGCCTCCTCGAGGTTCCGGTCGATGCTTGCGATGCGCGGCATCAGGAGCAGGATCGTGAAGGGCAGCGCGAGCACCGTGTGGCCGACCATGACGGCCGTCAGCCCCAACAGGTCCTCCGTGTTCGAGCCCGTCAGCGGGATCGCGATGTTCGGGCCCTTGCGGATCATCATCAGGATCGCGACACCGAGCACGACAGGCGGCACGACGAGCGGCGAGAGCATCAGCGCCGAGACGGGCGAGCGCAACCAGAACTTCCGCCGGGCGAGCGGATACGAGACGCACAACCCGATCACCGTGGCTGCGACCGCGACGACAACGCCGACCTTGAGGCTGTTGACGACCGACTTCAAGAGCTCCGAGTCGTTCGCGGCGTCCGAGAACCAGTGGGTCGTGAACCCGACCGGCGGCCACGACTGCGTGGTCGAGTCGTTGAACGCGAACACCATCAACAGCATGGTCGGCAGATAGAGCGCGACGAGGAACAATCCGAAGAACGTCGTCAGCGAGCGCCTGCCGTTGCGCGAGACAGCGACGGTCGAGTTGGCGCTCAACTGACCTCACCGCCCGCGTTGCGCAGGAAGCGCGACGTTGCCGCCGTCAACACGAGAACGACGGCGAGAAGGAACAGGGAGATCACGGACCCCTGCTGCCAGTCGAACGACCCGCTCGAGATGAAGTCGCCCTGGATCCGGCTGCCGAACATGTACCCGTTCGTGCCGCCGACGAGGCCCGGCGTGATCACCTCGCCGATCGTCGGGATGAACACGAACAGGAACGCCGCGATCAGCCCGGGTGCCGCCAGCGGGAGCGTGACCCGGCGGAACGCCATCAGGCGACTCGCACCGAGATCGGTCGCGGCCTCGAGCAGCCGTCGGTCCATGTTCTCGAGCGCAATGAAGATGGGGAGGCAGATGAACGGCACCCACGCGTATGCGAGCACGACGACGACGGCGAACTGGCTGTCGATCAGCCAGGGCACCGGCTCGCTGATCAATCCGAGCGAGAGGAGAAGCGAGTTGACGGGGCCGTCGCTCGAGAGGATCAGCCGCCACGCGTACACGCGCAGGAGGTAGCTCGTCAGGAAGGGCGTGATCACGATGAGCAGCCAGACGTACTTGCTGCGCTTCGCGACGAAGGCGAGCCAGTAGGCGACCGGGAAGGCGATCAGCACCGCGATGAGCGACGCGGTCATCGACATCGTGACCGACTTGAAGAAGAGGCGCAGGTCGGTGCCCTCGCTCGACAGCTCGGCGAGGCGCGGGAACGAATCGCCCCACGGCAACGCGAGAAACGGCGTGATCAGGAGCAACGCGGAGACGATCGCGAGCACGCCGCCGCCACGCGGCACGAGCTTCGAGCCGTAGACCGTCAGGAGCAGCAGGCCGAGTAGCGCGATGCCGACCGCGACGAGCGGCAGCGTGAAGGAGCCGCCGAGCACCTTGAGTTGCACGTCATGACCCAGGAACCCCGACCACATCTGCGTCGTGAACGACGTCGCCTCACCGGTCAGGGAGGCAAGGGCCGGGGTCTGCGCGAACATGCGCTCGCCGACCGAGAACTGGTAGATCACGTACAGCGGCGCCAGGAAGGCAAACACCAGGAGCAGAACACCTGGGGCGAGCAAGAGCCACGTCGAGCCCGATGTTCGCAGGCGCTGCACGGTGCGCGAGCGCCGACGCGGGCTCGCGCTGCTGGGACGCCAGCGGCGCCGGCGTCCCAGCAAGCGGGTGCTTACGACGCCTTCACCTCTTCGGCGGCAGCGACATAGGCCCTGCGGTTCTTGAGCGGGGTCTCGAACCACGCCCGCGGCGGCGCGAACGCCGTCGGGTCGTCGATCGAGAAGGCCTTGATCAGCGCCTTCGTCTTGATCAGCTGGCGAACGCTGGGCGCGCCCTGGGCGGGGCTGTACTGGAACGCGTCGACGAGCCAGGCGGCCGTCTTCGGCGTGTTCGCCGCGGCGACGGCAAGGTGCGAGCGGCCCGGCACCTTTGAGTCGGCCGCGAGCACGAAGCCGCAGACCCAGGCGAGGCGCCCCTCGGCGGGCCACATGTACTTGATGTTGCGGCCCTTCATCTTCGGGTGGTTCTTGATCCTCCAGTACCCGTCCGGCCACGCGTAGGTGGCGATCAGGTTGCCGTTGACGAAGTCGTTGACGGTCTGCGTCTGCGACGTCCAGAAGCTGCGCAGGTTCTTCTTCACCTTCATCATCGTCTTCTTCGAAGCCTCTATCTGCGCCGCGTTCAGCTTGTTCGGGTTGATCGGGCCTCCCGCGTTGATCAGGGCGCCGATCTTCGTGATCGCGACGCCGTCGGAGAAGCACGACATCTTGCCCTTGTACTTTGGCTTCGTGTAGAGCGCCCACGACTTCGCGTCAGCGGGGTCGACAGCGTCGGCGTCGTAGACGATCGTCGAGAAGCCGATGTCGAAGGCGACGTGGTACTGCTTGCCGCCGATGTTGCCGCCCTTGCGGATCGCCGCCGGAATCCCCTTGAAGTCGGGCAGCATCGAGGTGTCCCACGGCTGGATCAGGCCCGCGGCGGCCCAGTCGGTCGTGTACGCCACGCAGGGATGGATGATGTCGTACCTCGCGCCCGCCGCGACCTTCGCGAGCGCCTGCTGGTCATCCTGCAGGAACGTGAACTTGAGTGGGCTCGACTTCGCGTACTTGCTCGCGGTGTACTTCGCCCACATCTCCTTCGCGTCGTACCCCTCCCACTCGAAGACACGAATCGGGCCGGTCTCCTTGTCCGGGTTGAACTTGCCGTTCGCGGCGAGTGCACTGAGGTCCAGGGCGCCGCTGCCGAACGCGTTCGCATTGCCGAAGAGGGCAGCGAGGGTGCCCGCGCCGGCGAGGCTGACGAGCCCCCGACGCGACATCTTCGAGTACTCAATCCTGCTCTGCTCATCCATTTGTGTCCTCCAGTTCAGGAGATTGCGCTCCACCCTGGATGACGAAGCTGTGCTCCGCTGCCCAGTTGAGCATGACCGTGTCTCCCACCGAGACGTTCTCGGGGGAGGTCGAGTTGTTGAGCTGGTGCACGACGAGCCGTTCGCCCGTCGGGATGTCCACGAGAAACTGCGTCATCGAGCCGAGATACACGACGTCGTGCACGGTGCCGGCGACGTGAGACCATCGCGGGCCCGGGTCATCCTGTGCGAGCACGATCTTCTCGGGCCGCACGGTGATCTGGGTGCCGTCACCGTAGGCGACGATCCGACCGCCCTCGCCGAAGCTCAGAACGGTGAGATCGCCGTCGCGGACGCCGTCGGCGAGTGAGATCAGGTTCGAGGTACCGATGAAACCGGCGACGAAGGCCGACGCGGGGTGCTCGTAGAGCTCGCGCGGGGTGCCCATCTGCTCGACCACGCCGTTGTTCATCACGGCGATGCGATCGCTCATCGTGAGGGCCTCTTCCTGGTCGTGTGTGACGTACACGAACGTCGTCTTTGTGCGCACCTGGATGCTCTTCAGCTCGAGCTGGAGCTCCTTGCGCAGCTTCAGGTCGAGTGCGCCGAGCGGCTCGTCGAGGAGCAGCGCCGCCGGCTCGTTGACGAGCGCGCGCGCGAGTGCGACCCGCTGCTGCTGGCCGCCCGAGAGCTGCCCGGGCTTGCGCTTCTCGAACCCCTCGAGCTGCACCGAGGAGACCGCGGCGGTGACACGCTCCTTCAGTGCCGAGCCCCGCACCCGCTTGACCTGGAGCCCGAACGCGACGTTCTCCCAGACGGTCATGTGGGGGAAGAGCGCGTACGACTGGAACACCATGTTGACGTTCCGTTTCGCGGGCGGGACGTGCGTCACGTCGGCGTTCCGCAGCAGGATGCGCCCGGCGGTCGGCTCTTCGAATCCGGCGATCATGCGCAGCGTCGTCGTCTTGCCACAACCAGAAGGTCCCAGCATCGAGAAGAACTCACCTTCGCGGATCGCGAACGAGACGGCGTCGACTGCGCAGAAATCACCGAAGCGTTTCGTGACGGTTTCCAACACGGCGGCCCGATCGTCGGTGGTTTCCGTTTGCGTCATTGGGTCGCGCGACTCTACTCCTACTTTCCGACGTACGCAACCGGGCGCCCCGTGTTGTCTCCGGCAAGAATCGAACGTGCGCACGCGGTCCTGGAAACGGCGCGAGCAGCGTCGAAGCAGCGCCCGAAGGAGGTATGTCTTGACACGTACGCCCTTCGGGACGATCGCGATCGTGTACAGCGTCGACTCCGAGGATGAAGCTGTTGCGGTCGCGAACGACACGCCGTACGGGCTCAGCTCGTACGTCTTCACGACCGACCCCGATCAGGCATTGCGGTCTCCGATCGAATCGAGGCCGGGATGATCTTCGTGAACGTCGTCGGAGCGGACGCAGCCGAACTCCCGTTCGGCGGCGTCAAGCGCTCCGGGTTCGACCGCGAGCCCGGCCGCTATGCCACCGAGGAGTTCGTCAACCGGAAGATGATCCGCATCGGTGGATGAACCGAATCCGATGCGGCGAAGCCCGAGTTCAACAACGCTCTGTTGTCTGACGCAGTGCGCGGCGCGTCGCGGCAGTGCCTGGGTGCCCAGAACGAGAGGCTGGAGGAGGCTCCTCCCACGAGCGCGCCCGACGTCTCTGCGGCCTTGTCGCGGGGCGACTGTGCCTCGCTACGTGGCCGGTGTGATGTTGTGGTTGAATCGGAACAGGTTGTCGGGATCCCACGCTGTCTTGATGGCTCGCAGGCGCGCAAATGCGTCAGGTGCAAAGGCGTCCTCGACGGCATCAGTTGAGCCGTCTGAGACGTAGTTGAGGTAGCCGCCGCGCGACAGCGGGCCGAGTCGCTCGCGAACCCCGTACGCCCACGCGATCTCGGCTGAGTCGAGCGAAGGGTCTTCCCAGACGGCGAGCCCACTGACGTTGAAGCGTGCATCGCGGAAGCCGAAGGCGGTTGCGTCCGGGCTGACACGCGAGGCGACACCATGCAGCGGCTCAAAGAGCACGGTGTTGGAGCTATCGGGGTGGCTTGTGGCGAAGTGCTCGACGAGGAATCCGATCAGGTCGTCGGGTAGTTCGGGGAGGAACCGGCCGGTCCAGTAGTTGCGAAGGCCGAACGGCATGTACGCGTAGAGGGCCTGGACTTGCGAGTACTGCATCGGCCCGACCGTGTCCAACAGCGGCTTCCGTGCGCGAAGCGGGGCGATCGCCTCGTCAGCAGCAGCAGTCGAGCCCAGAAAGGCGACGGTCGTAAACAGGACGCTCTTCTCATCAAGAAGCCCCTCGGACGAGGTCAGCGCGGGCATCAACGTCAAGGCGTCCGGAAGCTCGTCCCGCATGTCGCGGAAGACCCCCAGAATCGCCTCCGCGTCGTCCAATCGGTGGATCAGCAGTCCGCCGGTCATGACGGAGACCTCATGGACGCGGAACGTGAACGACGTGACGACACCGAAGTTGCCGCCGCCGCCACGAAGCGCCCAGAACAATTCTGGTTCCGCGTCAGGCCCGACGTGGATCACACAGCCGTCGGCGCTCACGACCTCGGCGGCCGCGAGATTGTCCAGCGAGAGCCCAAAGGCCCCCATCAGGTGACCTATTCCACCCGTCAACGTGAGCCCCGCAACACCCGTATCACCGTAGGTGCCTCCCGGCATCGCAAGACCAAAGGACTGCGTGCGGGCGTCTACGTCATTCCAACAGCAACCACCCCCGACATGAACGACACGTCGGTCGAGATCGACAGAGACGTCGCGGAGAAGGCGGAGATCGACCATCACGCTTCCGCCACCGACGGAATGACCGGCAACGCTGTGCCCCCCGCCCCGGACGGAGACCGGCAGTCCCGTCTCGCGCGCGAACCCGATCGCGGTACGAACGTCCTCCGGGCCCGTCGGGCGAACAATCACAGCGGGACGGGACTCGATCAGCGCGTTGAATGACTCCCGCGCAGCCGCATACGCCGCATCCCCCGGTCCGATCACAGGCCCGCGATGCAAACGGCGAAGAGACTCGACATTCATCGGCACAGCCACCAGCGAAGGATCTCACACTCGCAAACACGCCGCCATAGTCGAATTGAGAGACCGGCACGCCTCACATGAGTGGAACGCGAGCCCGACTTCCGGGCATGATCGGCGGTCAGCGAAACCCACGCCCCGTGAGAACACCGACGACATCCGGCTTGCCGAGTCAGGCGGGCTCACGGATCTCGTTGGGACACCGTTGGGACACGCCTCATCCGCCGCCGCGAGCAGGATGGCGGGATTGAGGACTCCGATTCGACGATTACGGATTGACAAGGCGGGCCTTCATGGTCGCAAACTCCTCGTTGGTGAGCGCCCCACTCCGGTGGAGGCCGGCCAGCCGCTCGAGGCGTTCCAGGTCGTCGAGCGACGGCGCCGGCGGACGCGGATCGGCGGACACCGAAGCGGGCGACTCCGGTGCCACCCCACCCGTCGCCGCTTCTGTCGCCTGA
>JANOFZ010000229.1:0-4590 GCA_031413935.1 Thermoleophilia bacterium
CTTGGAGCCGGTGTTCCAGATCTTCTTCAGCTCATCGGTCGAGAGGCACGTGGCCCACGTGTTGCTCTTGTTCACGACGACCGTGAGCGCGTCGTTCGCGACGGTGAAGGCTCGCCACGAGCCGATCGAGTTCGTCTTGCAGATCGCCGCTTCCTTGAGCTTCATCGGCCGCGATGCGTCCGCAAGATCGATCTCGCCCTTGCAGAAGCGCTCGAAGCCGCCGCCCGTGCCGGAGATGCCCACCGTTACGCGGACGTTCTTTGCCCCGGCCCTGCTGAACAGCTCAGCAGCTGCGGTGGCATACGGCCCCACGGTCGAAGAGCCGTCGGCGCTCACCGAGCCCTTGAGCTTGTTGAGCGGCGGAGGCGCCGTCGCTGCGAATGCGACGGAGGCGAGAACGCCGACCGCCGCGATGGCCCCAACGGCGGCGAATGCACTCCGGCGCCGTCCAGTGAAGAGTTTCATGTAGTCCCCATCTCCCTTGCGATCGATTACCGAATGACGGTGTTCATGGTGCGGCAGAACGCGCTTGCGGTGGGGTACCGACTCGTGTCGAAGCGGTTGCCATCTGGTGAAATCCGGTAAGGATTCTGCAAGGGCCGTGGAGCCGAGAGCGGATCCCGGGCACTACCACTTTTGGCGGAACTTGCTACGCAGGACGATCGCGAGGGCGTTCATGCCGAGCACGATTGCGAGCAGGACGATGATCGCGGCCGCCGCGAGGGCCTGGAACCCTTGGTCGGGCAGCTTCACCCACTGGTAGATCTGCACGGGAAGGGCGGTGAAGGGCCCGAGGATCGTCGGGTCGAACGCGACGTAGGTCAGCGCTCCGATGAGGAGAAGGGGCGCCGTCTCGCCGACCGCGCGCGAGAGTGCGAGGATCGAGCCCGTGGCGATGCCGGGAATCGAGGCCGGCAGAACCTGCTTCGAGATCACCTGCCACTTCGTGGCTCCGAGCGCGTAGCCGCCCTGTCGGATCGAGTCGGGGACGGCGCGTAGCGCTTCCCTCGACGCGATGATCACGGTCGGGAGGACGACGAGCGTGAGGATCAACGCACCGGCGAGGAGCACGCGGCCGACCCCAATCCCGCGCACGATGAATGCGAGCCCGAGGATGCCGTATACGATCGCAGGGACGGCGGCCAGGTTCTGGATGTTGACCTCGAGAAAGCGGTTGTACCAGCGCTCCTTGTGGGCGTACTCCTCCATGTAGATCGCCGTACCGACGCCGATCGGGACAGAGAAGAGGAGAACGAGAACGGCGATGTACAACGTGGCGAGAATCGCGGGGCGCGCACCTGCCTCCTCGGGAATCGAGGACGGCGGGTTCGTGAACAGCTTCGCGTCGAGAGCGGGAATCCCGTCGATGAACGTGGAGATCAGGAGCCAGATCAGCATGCCCATGGAGACAGCGAGCGAGAAGATCATCAACGCCTGGAAGATCCGGGCCCGTACCTTGCGCGCGCTCATCAGTCGTAGACCTCGCGGTATTTGCGGACGAGCCTGATCGAGATGATGTTCATCACGAGCGTGATCACGAAGAGCGTCAGGCCGACGGCGAAGATCGTCTTGTACTCGGTCGATCCGGTGGGGAGGTCCCCGTTTCCGGTCGCGCCGATGAACGCGGTCAGCGTGGAGACTCCCTCCAACGGGTTGAACGTGAGCTTTGCCTGCTGCCCGACCGCGATGAGCACGATCAGCGTCTCGCCGACCGCCCGGGAGATGCCGAGAATGAACGATGCGATGATCCCCGACATCGCAGCCGGGACGATGACGCGGGTCGACACCTGAAGCTTGTCGGCACCGAGGCCATATGCCCCGTCCCGCAGATCCCGCGGGACCGCAGACATCGCATCCTCGGAGAGCGACGCGATCGTCGGGATCAGCATCACGCCCATCACAAGACCGCCGGCGAGAACGTTGAAAATCTCGACCTGGAGCCCCATCGTGCGGAGCAACGGGGTCACCGCAGTGAGGGCGAAGTAGCCGTAGACGACGGTCGGGACGCCAGCGAGAATCTCGAGCATCGGCTTGAGGACGGCCTGCCGCTTCGGCGTGGCGTACTCGCTGAGGTAGATGGCCGAGCCGAGGCCGAACGGGATCGCAACGAGGAGCGCCCAGAAGGTCACGACTAACGTCCCGACAAGCAGTGGAACGACTCCGAAGCTGGCGGGCTCGAACAGGGGCGCCCAGACCGTCCCAGTGAAGAACTCGACCGGGCTCACCTCGGCGAAGAACTCGAGCGCAGGAACGAGAAGCGAGATGACGATCCCGAGCGTCGTCACGATCGAGACGAGCGCGCACAGCCCGAGCAACACCTGGATGACCTTCTCACCGTAGTGCTTGCGACTCGAGCGAAGCGACGTCGGTACCGAACCGGAAGCGGCTTCGAAGGACGACGCCGACATCAGCTCTTGGCCTCGTCTACGGCAGTCGCGAAGTCATCCTTCGCCTGCGCAAGCTGCTCGTCGTTGAGCGGGACGAACCCGACCTTCTCGGCGATCGCCGCTTCGTTGTCGAGGACGTAGCCGATGAAGTCCTCTACCGTCGGCTGCGCGAACGACGTCTTCTTGACGTACGCGTAGAGCGGACGTGAGAGCGGCTTGTACGTGCCATCCTGCGCCGTCTCGACGCTCGGGGCGACGCACCCGGCGCCACCGTCGATCTCGACGGCGTTCAGGGCGTCCGCGTTCTGCTCGTAGTACGAGAACCCCAGGTACCCCAGCCCCCCCTTCTCCCCGCTGACACCCTGGACGATCACGTTGTCGTCCTCGCTCGCGGCGTAGTCGGTGCGGCTCGCGCCCTCTTCACCGTTGATCTCGTCCGTGAAATAGTCGAACGTGCCCGAGTCCGTCCCCGGACCGAAGAGCTTCAACGCCACATCGGGGAAACCGTCACGAACCTCATCCCAGTTGCCGATCTTCGATCCAGGCTTCCAGATCGCGTTGAGCTCCGGAACAGTCAGGCACGTCGCCCAGTCGTTCTCCTGGTTGACGACGACAGTCAGGGCGTCGTTCGCGATCTGGAACTCGACGTATTCGACGTCTTTCTCCTTGCAGATCTGTGCCTCTTCGTCTTTGATCGGACGCGAAGCGTTGCTGATGTCGGTCTCGCCGCGACAGAACCGCTCGAACCCTCCGCCCGTACCGGACACGCCGACGGTGATCTTCGCGTCGGGATTCTCCTTCTGAAAATCCTCGGCAGCAGCGGTCATGTAGGGGCCGACCGTGCTCGAGCCGTCGGCGGTGATCGTGCCGCCACCGTCGCTCCCCGGGCCGCCTCCGCAACCCACAGCGGTGATTGCCACGACCGAGATGAGAAGGGCCGCCAGTTTCCGGGCGGCGGCGTACGCGTTCAATGTGATGCGTCCGTGAACTCGTGAAACTCGCCGGTGACGAGAAACGCCGTTTGCTCGCCGATGTCGACGGCGTTATCGCCGACGCGCTCGAGACACCGGGAGACGACGATCATCCGCATGCCCCACTCCTGGGTTCCCGGCTCGTGCGCCAGGGCCAGCACGCGATCCGCAACCCGCCGTTTTGTGCGGTCGACGAGCTCGTCGAGCTCGACGAGCTCGCGCGCTCGCTCGAGGTCACGAGCTCCAAAGGAGTCGAGCGCGACGCGCACCATCTCCTCGCAGCGCTCACCCATCTCGGTCAGGCCTTCCACCAGATCGTGCTTCGTCTCGAGATCGCTCGCGAGCTTGGTCAGCTTGGCAACGGTGACACACTGGTCGCCGATCCGCTCGAGGTGGATCGAGATGTGGAGAACCGCAAGCACGAGCCGTAGGTCTGTCGCGACTGGCGCCTGGTGGGCGAGTGTCTCCTCGACCATGCGCTCGATCCGGTGGTAACGCGAGTCGATCTCGTCATCGAAAGCGATGACCTCGTCACAGAGTTCGGTGTCCTGGCTCTCAACAACGCTGACCGCACCACGCAGAGCGCGCAGGACGACGGCACCCTGCTCCTGCAGCGTTGCCTCGAGCGCGTCGAGGCCCTGCTGAAACTCGATCCGAGCCATGGCTAACCGAACCGCCCCGTGACGTAGTCCTCCGTGCGCTTGTCGGAGGGGTTCGTGAAGATCTTCGTGGTCTGGTCGTGCTCGACGAGAATGCCGTGCCGACCACTGCCGTCCTCGCGGACTTCCACGCTGAAGAAGGCGGTCATATCGGCCACGCGGGCTGCTTGCTGCATGTTGTGGGTGACGATGACGATCGTGTAGTCGTTCTTGAGCTCGTGGATCAGATCCTCGATGCGAGAGGTGGAGATTGGATCGAGGGCCGAAGCTGGCTCGTCCATCAGTATCACGTCGGGCTCGACCGCGATCGCGCGCGCGATGCAGAGGCGCTGCTGCTGTCCGCCGGAGAGCCCGAGCGCGTTGTCCTTGAGACGATCCTTGGCCTCATCCCAGAGCGCGGCGGAGCGAAGGGCCTGCTCGACGCGTTCATCCAGGTTGTCCTTCATCCCGAGCACCTTGGGCCCGAACGCGACGTTCTCGAAGATCGACTTCGGGAACGGGTTCGGCTTCTGGAACACCATTCCGATCAGTCGGCGCACCTCGACCGGATCGACCTCTGATCCGTACAGGTCC
>JANOFZ010000230.1:0-3626 GCA_031413935.1 Thermoleophilia bacterium
GATGGGTCGGATCGGGGCCCCCGACGAGGTCGCGAGCGCCGTCGCCTTCCTCCTCTCCGACGAGGCGTCGTACGTCAGCGGGGCGATGCTCACCGTCGACGGAGCATCGACCGCCCGCTGCTTCGCGTATCCGCCGCTCGAGCTGTAGAGGCTAGCTCGCCTCAGAGTCCGCAGCGTCGTGGCGCGCGGCCGCACGCAGGCCCTGGAGATAGCCAACGGCGTGCAGCCGCCCGAGCCATGCGTACGCGGGATCGTCGTTCGACTCGCCCTCGAGCGTCGGAACGTGATCGGGACGGATCGGCCCCGCGAAACCGATCTCATGCCACGCTTTCATTGCTGCGACCTTGTCCGTCCTTCCCTCGTCGTGGAAGGTCTCCACGAAGTCGAGGGCGTCCCCGTCGACGTCGCGGAAGTGACCGAAGGCGATGCGGTCGCCGTACCGGCGGATCGCATCGGGGACGTCGCAGAAGAGTGTGAAGTTTCCCTGGCAAAGGCAGATCGCATTCGCCTCGCTCTCCATGTACGTCATTGCCCGGTCATACGACTCGATGCTGTTCATGATCCGCGCGATGCCGCGCACCTCCGCGATCGGCGGGTCGTCCGGGTGAAGCGCGAGTCGAACGCCCGCTTTCTCGGCGACGGGGACAGCCCGGTCCATGAACCACTCCCACGCCGACCAGAGCTGCTCTGCCGGAACCGTTCCAGCCCACGTCGGCTCGTCCGCCATCTCGCGATGCCTGAAGGCCGTGACGCGCGCGCCTCCACGCGCAGGACGATCGAGCTCCGTTCTCACCCAGTTGATCGCACCCATCCAGCTGTAACAGAGCATCGGGATGTCGAGCTTCCCCATGTTCCGGATCAGCGTCAGCACCCACTCGAGCTCCTCCTCACGGCCCGGGAGCCCCATCCGGAGGCGATCCATCGGGGGGTAGTCCTCGATCCCGAGGAGCGGGAGGTCGTGGCGCTCGTAGCGGCGCTTCATGTCGTACAGCACGGTGTAGTCCCATGGCCGGTCGCCCGAGTTGTTCCACTCGCCCTCGAAGCGGCGATCCAGCTTCGAGATCGCCCCCTCGACACCGACCTGGCGGAGAATCGTCCAGTACGGGTTGTGGTGCGGATCGAAGTACTCCGTGATCAGCACGCCCAGAGCGCTCCGCACTCGAAGGCTCGTCGCAGGCGCTCCTGGCTCACGCTCGGGATCCTATACGTGGCCTCGGGCGCAACGCGATGTGCCCGTGCGCTTTGGCGTCGACGGGAGGGCGGTGCGGTTGACGGGTGTCACACGTGCCCGAGTACGAGTGCACGGAGCCTCTTCGAGGTCGCCCCAGACGAGCTCGGACGAGCAAGCCAGCCGACTCCCCGAGCTGGAACCGGGGCGCTCCGAGGCCCCCGCGACGACGTCCAGGACGAGGTCACCGACAATCGCAGCGCGAGGCATCAGAGGATGCTACTCAGCATCCGCGAGGAGCGGCCTACACCGCGGAGTGGTACACGGGAGCGACGCCGATGACGGCGTCGGCTGGCCCGTCACCGGCTCCCTCAATGCGGTAGCTCGCGCCTCGGGGAACGTAGGCTGCGTCCCACCGGGCGAGCTCGAATATGTCGGCCTCGCCGGTCGATTCGACGTGGACGCGAACGGTGCCATCCTCGACAAGGACGAGCGTGTCACCGCCGCGCGTCACAGGGTCGGTCGTTCCGCCCGGAACGAGCCGAACGCTCGCAACGGTCAACTGATCGGTGCTAGCGATCAGCCCGACGAGCGCGTCGCCTTCGAGCCGGTGCGAGCGGTCGGATCGGCGGATCACGCGCATCGTTGCGTCGCCCGTCGCAGCCCCGAAGAACCCTCCGACGATCTCGTCGTCGGCGTATGACCATCGTTCCTCTGGGAGGTATTCCTTCGTTCGTGCATATGGCCCGGAGGTTCCCGTGGACGGAGGAGGTGCGAAGAATTCGAGCACCCGCACCGGCTCGGCGCCGTACGAGAACCCGTGGTGCCATGTGTCCTTGCGGAAGAACACGCTCTCGCCCTCTTCGACGCGAAGCACCTCACCCGTCTCGGGATTTGCGATCACGAAGGTGCCCTGCAGGACGTGCAAGACCTCGTCAGCACCGAAGATCGTGCGGAAGTCCTCCGAGTGTCGAAATGACCGACCCGGATCGAGGCCGAAGATAATCGTGTGAAGGAGATCGCTCGAGACGTAGATCCAGTCCTCGACGAGGCCCGCCTCCGGGTTGCCCCACGTGTGGCGTGTGACGTCCGCGAAGGGGAGGGCCGTCGGGCGATCGAACGTCGGGCGGGGGGAGGGCTTATAGCCCATCGTGGCTACGACGGTCGTGCGAACGGTGAGCGTCCTCGGCCTCGAGGAGTGCGCTGCCGTACACGGGCTCGGGAAAGTCGGTCTCGATCTGCCGTGCCCTGCCGTCGGCGCCAGCGGCCTGGGCCGCGAGCATGATCTCGAGGGCATGCAAAGCGTGCTCGGGACGAGTGGTCGTCGGACTACCGCTCTCGATGCAGTCGACGAGATGCCGGAGACCATCTGTCCACTGCCAGTGGGGGTCGGTCTCGGGGTGCACCTGCCAACAGGCGTCCTCGTTCCGCCACAGCTCCCAGCCCTCCGGCGCCCAGTCGTCCCCGAGCATCTGCATCGTCCCCTCGGAGCCGTAGACCTCGACCGCCGGTGACCGGTACTTCTGCATCGTGAAGCCGGTGGTGACGACACCGAAGCGAGCATCGCCGAAGTCGAGCAGGACATGGGCGTTGTCGTCAGCCTCCACGGTGATCGACCGGCCGTTGACGTCACGCTCCGGGATCGCCGTCCCGACCATTGCAGTGACCCGGCGCGCGGGTCCGAACAGGGCACAGAGTGTCGTCACGTTGTAGACGCCGAGGTCGAACAGAGACCCGCCACCAGGCTGGTAGAACCACTCGTTCCACGACGGCCCTGCCCAGCCGTACCGCGCCCGCGCCGTGAGGAGGTCTCCGATCCGTCCCTCGCGAGCGCACGCGTGCATTGCCCGGAATGTCGGGCTGAGGAGGATGTGCGGCGCGCAGACGAGTAGTCCCTCGCTGCTGCGGGAGAGCTCGACGAGTGCGCCCCCCTCCTCGAGTGACGTCGCGAGCGGCTTCTCGACGAGCACGTGCTTTCCCGCTTCGAGCGCCATTCGCGTCAACGCTGCGTGCTCGTTCATGCTGGTCAGGACGAGGACGATGTCGACATCGTCTGCGCCGATCAGGCTCTCCGCAGCCGACAGATCGGGGGCGACGTCGAACCGGTCGGCCGCGCCGTGCCGCTTCTTCGCGTCGACGTCGTACACCGCGCTGACGTGTACGCGATCGCGTACACATAACCGTTCGATCATGCCGACGTACGGTCCCGCAAAGACGCTTCCGCAGCCGAGAACCCCGATCCCCAGGCTCACGATGTTCCTCGTGCAACGGCGTAGTACGCGTCCGTCCAGGAGGGGCTGTCGACATCGAGGCCGGCCTCGACGCCGAGCCGAGCAGCGAGCGCGACGGTGGCAGGGAAGACCGTCACTGCGCTCAGCCGAGGATCAGCGAGATCCCCGCCGGGCGCACGGAGCACGGTGGCACCTCGTGCCGCACAGATCGCTTCGGCCTCCTCGAC
>JANOFZ010000231.1:0-5029 GCA_031413935.1 Thermoleophilia bacterium
ATCGTGTTCAGATCGCGAACGAGCGCCTGCACGCCCGCGTGATCGGGATCGTCGAGCAGGCCCCAGTGCAGCGAACGGCCCTCCGACCATTCCTCCCACTCCGCAAGCTCGGCACCCATGAAGAGCGACTGCTTACCGGGATGCGACCACATCAGCCCGTACAGAGCCCGCAGGGTCGCGAGCTGCTGCCACCGGTCGCCCGGCAGCTTCGAGAGCAGCGATCGCTTACCGTGAACGACCTCGTCGTGGGAGAGCGGAAGGACGAAGTTCTCGTCCCAGGCGTAGACGAGCGAGAACGTCAGCTCGTCGTGGTGAAACCGTCGGTGGATCGCGTCGTGCTGGACATACGACAGCGTGTCGTTCATCCACCCCATGTTCCATTTGAAGGTGAAGCCGAGCCCGCCCATCGACGTCGGCCGCGAGACGCCGGGCCAGTCCGTCGACTCCTCGGCGATCACGGCCACGCCCGGTTCACGCGCGTGCAACACCTCGTTGAGCTCACGGAGGAACGCAACGGCCTCGAGGTTCTCCCGGCCGCCCTGGTCGTTCGGTACCCATTCACCCGGCTTGCGCGAATAGTCGAGGTACAGCATCGAGGCAACGGCGTCGACCCGTAGCCCGTCGGCGTGAAACTCCTTGATCCAGTAGAGCGCGTTCGCGAGGAGGAAGTTCCGTACCTCGTTGCGCGAGAGGTTGAAGATCAGGGTCCCCCAGTCGGGATGCGAGCCCCGAAGGGGATCCTCGTGCTCGTACAGAGCAGTGCCGTCGAAGCGAGCGAGCGCCCACTCGTCACGCGGGAAGTGCGCCGGTACCCAGTCGAGCAGAACGCCGATTCCCGCTGCGTGGAAGGCGTCGACGAGCGCGCGGAAGTCATCGGGGGCGCCGAACGTCGACTGGGGTGCAAAGTAGCCGCTCACCTGGTAACCCCAGGACGGTGCGTACGGGTGCTGCATCACCGGCATCAGCTCGACATGGGTGAACCCGAGCCCTGCGACGTACGGGACGAGCTCGGTTGCGAGCTCCCGCCAGGAGAGCCCCTGGCGCCACGAGCCCGCGTGCGCCTCGTACACCGAGAAGGGCCGTGTGAGCGGATCGGTCTCCCGGCGCCGGGCGAGCCAGTCGTCATCCGACCACGCGTAGCGGCTGCGATAGACGATCGATGCATTCTCGGGCGGCACCTCTGCGAACGCGGCGAACGGATCGGCTTTCTGCCTCGTGATTCCGTCGGCTCCGACGACGGAGAGCTTGTACCGCTGCCCCTCCGTTGCGTTGGCGGCGACACCCTCCCAGATCCCGGACGAGCCGAGTGGGTGGAGTGGGTCTGCCCCTTCGCTCCAGAAGTTCCAGTCGCCGACGACCGAGATGCTGCGCGCGTTCGGGGCCCAGACGGCGAAGCGCACCCCACCCTCGTCGAGACAATGGGCTCCGAGTCGCTCGTAGAGGCGTTCGTGCCGCCCCTCGCCGGCGAGGTAGAGATCGACGTCGCCGAGGCCGCTCACGGCTTCTTCCGTCCCGGCGAGGGTTGTACGGTCTCGGTGGGGCCGACGGCGATCACGTGAGCCCCTCCCGGCTCGAGACCGACGAAGTTCCGTCCCGTGCGCCACGGGAACGCCTTACCCGATAGCAGGTCGGTGGCGATGAACGCCGGAGGCAGCCCGAGGTCGGAGGACACGATGCAGAGGCCCTCGCGCGGCTCGCCGACGTCGAGGTTGACAATAGTGATGATCGTGTCGTCGCCCTCCTGCTTGGCGTACGCAATGAGCTCGTCGTTCTCCGTTTCGAGCCACGTGAAGTTCGCGAACCGCTGGAGCGCCGGGTGACCGCGACGGATCTCGTTCATCCGCCTGATCAGGGGCAGCAGCGGCCCGGAGAGCGTGCGCTTCTTCACCTCGTACTTCTCCGAGTCGAGGTACTCCTCGCTGCCTGCTCGGACGGGGGTGTTCTCGCAGGCTTCGTAGCCCGAGTAGATCCCGTAGCTCGGTGAGAGAGTGGATGCGAGGACGAACCTTGCCTCGAACGCGGGACGCCCCCCTTCCTGGAGGACCTCGTGGAGGATGTCCGGCGTGTTCGGCCACATGTTCGGGCGGTAGAACACAGACCACGAGCGGGCCTGCTCGGTGAACTCGACGATCTCCGCCTTCGTGTTCTTCCACGTGAAGTAGGTGTACGACTGGCTGAATCCGATCTTGCCGAGGGTCGTCATCGGAGCCGGCCGCGTGAACGCCTCGGCAAGGAAGAGTGCCTCGGGGTGCACGGCGCGCACCTCGGCGATCAGCCACTCCCAGAAAGGCACCGGCTTCGTGTGGGGATTGTCGACCCTGAAGACGAGAATGCCCCGCGCACACCAGCCCAGAACGACGTCGCGGAGCGCATCCCAGAGCGCCTCCCGCTCATCGGTGCCCCAGTCGACGTTGTGAATGTCCTGGTATCGCTTGGGTGGATTCTCGGCGTACTTGAGCGTGCCGTCCGGGCGACGATGGAACCACTCCGGGTGCTCGGTGAGCCACGGATGATCGGGTGAGCACTGGATCGCGAAGTCGAGCGCGAGCTCGAGCCCCGCATCCCTCGCTGCCCTCACCATCGCGTCGAAGTCGGCGTCGTTCCCCAGATCGGGGTGGAGCGAATCGTGACCGCCCGCTGGCCCGCCGATCGCCCACGGGCTACCGACATCGCCCTTACGCGCTCGCTCGACGTTGTTGCGACCCTTGCGGTGGGTCTCGCCGATCGGATGGACGGGTGGCAGGTAGACGATGTCGAAGCCGAGAGCAGCGATATCCGGCAACACGGCGGCGACGCCCCGGAAACCGCCCCACGAGCGCGGGAACAGCTCGTACCACGCACCGAAGCGCGCCCGCTCCCGCTCGACGTCGAGGCGGAACACCGGGCTCTTCACGGTACCGTGACGCTCACGGTACGAGAGCTCCTCGGCTGCGCCCCGCCACTCGTCGACCGTGCCCTCGCCAAAGAGCTCGAGCCCTTCCGACAGCTCCCCACCGAGATCTGTCTGACCGGCTGCAACCTTGCGATCGTGCTCATCGAGCCAGCTGTCGTACGGGTCGGCCCAGGCCTGGATCCGGAACTCCCACGCCCCGAGCTCCTCGAGCCTGATGGCGGCCTCGAACCGATCGTTGCCTTGCGCCGCGAGTGTCGCCTCGCGCCACCGGCGGGTTCCTGCCGGCCGGAAACGGACGATGCCACAGATCCTCGCGTGTCCGTCGCGGAAGATCGTGGCAGCAACCGACACGTCGTCTCCGAGGCACGCCTTGACGGGAAAGCGACCGCAATCGACCTGCGGTTGGATGTCCTGAATCTGTATTCGGTGCGGAGTCATCCTCGACAAGGTAAACAGTCTGGCGATGTGGCTCACCCGTTCACTCGGCGTCAACCTCCATCCGACCTCGCTGCCGGAGGGTCGGCTGGGTCCGGAGGCGTACACATTCGTCGACTGGCTGGCGGCCGCCGGGGCACGCTTCTGGCAGATCCTGCCGCTCAACCCACCCGACGAGTACGGATCGCCGTACGCGTCTGCCTCGGCCTTTGCGGCCTGGCCTGGCCTGCTCGCCGACCCCGATGCACCTGTCGCCCGGACCGAGCTGCGCCGCTTCGAACGTGCCAACGGCTTCTGGATCGGAGACTGGATCAACTTCGCGGGGGCGGGCGCGCTCGCCGATCAGGTGCGCTTCCAACGGGAGTGGTCGTCCCTTCGGTCGTATGCCGCCGATCGCGACATCCGGCTCATCGGGGACGTTCCGATCTACGTTGCCGGCGGCAGTTGTGACCATCTGGCGCACCCGTCGATCTTCCTCCCAGGCGAGTTCGTCGCCGGAGCGCCACCGGATCCACTGAGCGACCGCGGGCAGAAGTGGGGTAATCCTCTCTTCGACTGGGAGGCTCTGGGACGACAGGGGTACCGCTGGTGGATCGAGCGCATGCGACGCATGCTCGACCTCGTGGACGTGTTCCGGATCGACCACTTCCGGGGCTTCGCCCACTACTGGGCGGTGCCGGTCGTCGCCGAAACGGCCCGTGATGGCCACTGGGAGCGAGGCCCCGGTGCAGCCATGTTTCGAGCGGCAACGAGCGTCCTCGGGGAGCTTCCGGTGATCGCGGAGGATCTCGGTCTGATCACGCCCGACGTGGTCGAGTTGCGGGACGAGCTAGGCTTCCCCGGGATGGCGGTGATCCTGTGGGCGTTCGACAGCCCCCCTGACAATCCCCATCGACTCGAGAATCATCGGGCCAGGCAGGTGGTCTACACCTCGACGCACGACACCGACACGCTCGCGGGCCACTTCCCCGGCGAGTCACCGTGGGCGCTCCTCGAGCTGGCGCTTTCGTCACCCGCGGCGCTTGCCATGGTGCCCGCGCAGGACGTTCTCGCGCTCGGGAGCGAGGCGCGAATGAACCGACCAGGCGAGCTCGGGGGAAACTGGGGTTGGCGACTCGAGCCGGGCCAACTCGGTAGCGATGTGGCTGCTCGCCTGCGACGCGTGGCCGAGCGAGCAACTCGCGCGTGACACTTCCGCGCTCGACCGGCCGAACTGCGCGCTCAGTCGATCGGCTCAACCGGCAATTTCGCGGCGACGACTTTCTTGCCGCCACGTTCGTAGGCGACGTCGACCGAGTCGTTCTGCTTGTAGGAACCGGCGATCCCGAGCGTGATCGACGCCCAGCGCATCAGCCCGAGCTTCCCTTCCTCCTTCATCGGCCGCTCGAAGACGAGGGCACCGTCGCGAACGATGTAGTCCTCTCCCTCGCGCTGTGGGACGCCGTTGACGAACACCTCGAACGGTCGGGTCACATCCGATGGGAGTCGAACGCGGGTCTGCTGTCGAGTCTCGTCGCTCATAGCTCAGGGCCTGACGTGGGAGATCCGCACGCGCGGATGGGGGCCTGCACGCTGCTCATCGTATCCGTCCCGATCAACAGCAAGGCAACCCAGCCTTACGGTCGATCGGGCCGAATACGCTGCTTGGTGCATGCCCTCCCCGACACGCGCGCCTCTCCCACGCCAAGCCCCTAGAATGAC
>JANOFZ010000232.1:0-2226 GCA_031413935.1 Thermoleophilia bacterium
TCGCAGACGGCCAGTGGACACGCGGCAAGTCGCCCGACACGTTCTGCCCGGTTGGCCCGCTCGTTCCCGCATCCGAGGTTCCAGACCCTCATTCGCTGCGGATCCGCGCCATCGTCTCGGGCGAGACGCTCCAGGACTCGACCACGGCGAACCTGATCTTCGGGATCGACGAGATCATCAGCTATGCCTCGCGCACCTCGACCCTCGAGGCGGGTGATCTGATCCTCACCGGTACCCCGGCGGGTGTCGGCGTGTTCCGCGATCCGAAGCGGCTACTGCAACCCGGTGACACGGTCACGATCCAGATCGACGGCGTGGGTGAGATCACCAACCCGGTAGTCGCCGGCTAGCTCGTGGCGGTCATCTCTCGCACCGTCCTCCGGGAGCAGGTCAAGGACGTTCTGCTGCAGCGGATTGCGAGCGGTGAGCTCGAGCCCGGCGCGCGTCTCGTCGAAACGCGCATCGCGCAGGAGCTCGGCACGAGCCAGGCTCCCGTTCGCGAGGCCCTGCGCGATCTCGAGCTGCTGCGACTCGTCGAGTCGGAGCCGTTCCGTGGCTCGCGCGTCCGCGTGTTCGGCGAAGAAGAGATGACCGAGGTCTACCCGGTGCGGGCCTCGCTCGAGGAGCTCGCTGCGCGCCTAGCGGCCGTCAATCTCAACGGCGAAGTGAAGGTCCTCGAGGTCGAGCTGGAGGCGATGAAGGGAGCAGTCAAGCGGGACGACACGAAATCGCTCGTCGAGCACGACATTGCCTTCCATCGGTTGATCGTGGAGGCCGCGGGGAACTCGGTGCTCATGCAGTGCTGGGAGTCGCTCGGGGTCGAGAGCCGGATCACGATCTCGCTCTACGGCACCTACATGGATCCGAAGCAGGCGGCAGAGCGTCACGCCAAGTTGATCGACGCGATTCGCTCGGGCAATGCGGCCGCCGCCGGCCGCGAGGGTCGCAAGCACGTCGAGGTGTCCGCCCGGCTGATGCGCAGTCATTTCGACGCCGCCAGAAAATGACCGTCGTTCTCGCGGTGACGTGGATTGCGCGGGACGGTGAGAGCGATGCCGTGGCCGAGCTCCTGCGCCAGTTGATGCCGCTCTCCCGGGCCGAGCCGGGATGCCTGCAGTACGACGCGCATCGCGACCCGGACGAGCCAAATTCGTTCTTCCTCTTCGAGCGCTACCTCGATCAGGAGGCGTTGGAAGCGCATTCGGCGAGCGCTCACTTTCAGGAACTCGTGCTCGAACAAGCGCTCCCCCTTCTCGCCACGCGGCAGCGGCACGTTCTGACGCCTCTCGCCTAGACGGCTTGCTGCAACGTGAGACCCGTAATGATCGTTGCAGCAAGCTCCACCTTGATGCTTGCTGTAAAGCGGCCCATCCCGAGCTGGGGTCTTCGGGTGCAACGCTTTCTCATGGGCCACTAGCGTGACGAACCGCGCCACCGCGACGCTCGTCGCGCTCCTCCTCGCCGCGCTGGCGCTGCGCCCACAGATCGTCGGCGTCGGCCCGCTGATCCCGTCGATCCAGGACGCGTTCGGCACCTCACACGCCGTTGTCGGTCTCCTCGGGACGATTCCCGTCCTCTGCATGGGTTTGTTTGCCCCCGTCGCCGCCTACCTCGCAGCGAAGATCGGGACGCGGCGCGCGATGACGATCGGATTGGCCCTGATCGGCGTCTTCGGGATTCTCCGAGCGACGATGCCATCGGCCTGGCTCGTCGTCCTCCTCACGTGGCCGGTGGGCATCGGGATGGGCATCGGGAATGCCCTCGCGCCGATCTCCGTCAAGGAGCACTTCGAGAAGCGGCCTGCGACGGGTACCGGCGTGTACACCACGGGAATCCAGATCGGCTCGACGAGTGCGGCCGCGCTCGCGGTGCCGCTGGCGGCATGGTTCGGAGGCTGGCGCGGGGCGCTGATTGCAATCTCGTGTGTTGCGCTGCTCTCGCTCGTCGCGTGGGTCTTCTTGACGCGAGGCGAGGAGCCGCACGCGGCTCCAGCGGCAACCGTGCCACGCCATCCGTGGCGGAGTGGCGCGGCAAGGCTTCTCGTCGCTGTCTTCGCGCTTATGGGGTGCGCCTACTACGGGCTCAATGCCTGGCTGCCGGATGCCTACGCCGAGCGAGGCTGGACCGCGGGTGAGGCCGGCGTGCTCCTCGCGATGATGAACCTAACGGCGATTCCCTCGTCGTTCCTGATCCCCTGGCTCTCCGATCGCACGGGGCGTCGCAGCC
>JANOFZ010000233.1:0-3686 GCA_031413935.1 Thermoleophilia bacterium
AGCGGCAGTTGAAGGCCGAGGTGTTATCGGCCTCGATCGAGCGGAAGTCGCTGCCGCCGTAGGCGTCGATCGGCACCATGCGGCGGATCGGGAAGCCGTCCGCGTGAAGGCGGCGAAGCACGCCGAGGATCTGTGCGGCTATGTCGCGGTGGACGATCAGGCGGCCAGTGCGGTCACGTTCGTCGAAGCCGCGGTGGGTCGCAGTGACGACGCGGAGGTCACGCAGCGGGACGGGGCAGCCTGGCCGCCAGGAGACGCCCGTCATCTGGCGCGCAAGGGCCGGTGAGATCGGGGCGATCGAGCCCTTGAACGTCGTGGCCGATCCCAGGGCCGAGCCGGGAAGGGCAGCGACGGCGACCACTGAGGCAAAGAGCAAGCATGACTTCATCGAAGAATCGGGGTGGTCGGAGTCGAACCGACGACTTCCGCGTCCCAAACGCGGCACTCTAACCAGGCTGAGCTACACCCCGTCTCCGCTCGAACGTGCGCACAGCATGACAGTTCGCACAGACGAGTTCGCACTTCTCAATCTCCTCCAGAATAGCTCGACGGCCGTGGCCGTTAACCAGCCGCCCGAGATCATCGCGTTTCGTCGTACCCGGCAGGTGATCCCATTGCATCGCCGCCGGGTGGAACCGACGGTCACAATCGACGCACGGCCTGTCCTTCAATGACCGTGACCACTCGAGGATAGCGCGACGGCGCACCAATGACTGCCTTCGTCGTATTACGGCGCGCTTCTTGTGGTACTCGGCGTCATAGACCTTCCGACACGGCTTACACCACGCCTGCCTTCCGCGCGCCGCCGAGACGTGGAATTCCGATTCGGACTTGATTCCACCGCATTTGCCACATTGCCATTTCGCTTCCATGTTGTCATTATAGAGAACTGATCGGACGGCTTCAGATCGCGACGATGACAACCAGCCGCCGCGGGCCGTGGACGCCCTCGACACGGGTCAGCTCGATGTCGCTCGTGGCCGAGGGGCCCGAGACGAGGACGATAGGGCGGCCCTCCCGCGCGCTCGGTTCGAGCGCCGCTATCAGCTCTGGCACGGTCTCCACAATCGCATCGGCGCGAACCACGCATATGTGCAGGTCGGGAACGAGGCTCAGAGCTCTCCGACCCTGCCCCGGGCCGCCGTCGAGGGCGATCGTGCCCGTCTCGGCGCAGGCAGACGCGCAGGTCGTGACGGCGCCGTCCAGCGCGTCGAGGTCACGAGCAGGGAGCTCGTCGTCCTCCACGAGATCAATGCCGCCCGGCCGAAGCACGAGATCGAGATCGCAAGCGATCCCGACACGGCGTGCACCCGCTGCAACGAGTGCCTTGGCCACCGCCGCGCGCGGGTCATCGGTCACGACGACCGTCGCCTCGTAGTCCCGGACGCGTTCGACGAAGAGCTCGATCACTGCGGCGGCATCGAGCTCCCCACGCAGGCGATAGTCGCGCGGCGCAACGACGGACGGCGGCAGGTCGACGAGCGCCGCCCGCACCCGCGCCAGGATCGCCTCACGCCCCGTCGGCACGACTCTCCCACCACTCGCGAAACGTCTGCGCCGGCAGCGCCGGCAGATCACGCGAACGTCCCCAGGCGCCGAGCGGCCCGGGCGGGAAGTGCGTGATCCAGCCGTCTCGCGCGATCGGCCGTTGCAGCGACCGGCCGAGGCGCTGCGCCCGCTCGTAGCCGGCGCGCGTCGCAAACGCCTTACCAAGCATCTTCAGCGACCTGCCCTCGACGCCCGCGCGCTCATGCGCCACCGCCTTCCCCCGTTCGTGGACGAGGATCGACGGGATGTCGATCAGCACCGGGCACACGTCGTAACACGCGCCGCACAGGGACGACGCGAACGGAAGCGACGCGACCGCCCCGATCTCCCCGGCGAGCTGAGGGGCGAGGATCGCCCCGATCGGCCCTGCGTAGGGCGAGTGATAGGCGTGACCGCCGGTCTGTCGGTAGACGGGACACACGTTGATGCACGCCGAGCAGCGAATACAGCGCAGCGCAGGGCGACCCGCAGGGTCGGCGAGCACGCGGGTGCGACCCGCATCCAGCAGGACGAGGTGAAACGTCTGCGGCCCGTCGCCCTCTCGAACACCCGTCCACAGCGACGTATAGGGGTTCATGCGCTCACCGGTCGACGAGCGCGGCAGGAGCTGGAGGAAGACCTCGAGATCACGGAACCGCGGGATCGCCTTCTCGATCCCCATCACCGTGATCAGCACCTCCGGCAACGTCGTGCACATGCGACCATTACCCTCGGATTCGACGACGCAGATCGTGCCCGTGTCGGCAGCGGCGAAGTTGGCGCCAGAGATGGCGACCCTGGCACGGAGGAACGCCTCGCGGAGGTGCAGGCGCGCCGCCTCGGCCAGCTCGGCGGGCTCATCCGAAAGATCCGGCAACCCGAAGCGATCGCGGAAGAGATCCCTGATCTCGGCGCGATTCTTGTGGATCGCGGGCACGAGAAGGTGGGACGGGCGCTCGTCCGCGAGCTGCACAATCAGCTCGGCGAGGTCGGTCTCGATGGGACGGATCCCCGCCCCCTCGAGTGCCTCGTTGAGCCGGATCTCGTCCGTCGCAAGCGACTTCACCTTGACGACCTCCCTGGCGCCCGCGGCGCGCACGAGGCCGACGACGATCTCATTCGCCTCGGCCGCGTCGCGTGCCCAGTGCACGGTGCCCCCGGCAGCGACGACGGAGGACTCGAGCTCGACGAGCACCGAGTCGAGCGTCGCCAGCGTCTCGTCCTTGATCGCCGAGCCGGCGGTGCGGAGAAGCTCCCAGTCGGGCACCTCGGCGACGACCCCCGCTCGCTTGCGGCGAATCGTGGTCGTCGCGTGCCGGATGTTCGCCCGCACCTGCTGATTCGCGAGCGCACCAGGCGCGGCGTGAGAAAAGCTCTCGGGCCTCGCGTCCCGAGCGGCGGCCGCGTCAGTGCTCGGCGCGCTCACGACGCAAGGATCTCCGCGAGGTGCACGGGACGCACCGGCATCCCGCGCCGACGAAGCCCGCCGCCGATGTGCATCAGGCACGAGCTGTCGCAGGCACACACGTTCGCGGCTCCCGATGCGGTGATCGCTGCGATCTTCTCGTCGAGCATCGCCGTCGATACATCGGCGTTCTTGACAGCGAACGTGCCGCCGAACCCGCAGCACTCCTCGGCGTCCGGGAGCTCGACCAGCTCGACCCCGGGGACGGCCTGCAGCAACCGAAGGGGGGCATCTCCCACGCGCAGCAGTCGCAGGGAGTGACAGGTCGGGTGGTAGGCGACCGTTCCCTCGAAGGTCGAGCCGACATCCTCGAGACCGAGAACGCCCGTGAGGAACTGCGAGAGCTCCCACGTCCGCGCCGGCACCCCGCGATCGTCACCGTCGAGCAGGTCTCCGTAGTGCTCACGCACCTGCGCAGCACACGAGCCCGACGGTGTCACGACCGCATCGAATCCGTCGAACACGTCCACAAATCTGCGCGCAAGGGCCGCGGCGTCACCCGGATAGCCGGAGTTGCCGTGCATCTGGCCACAGCAGGTCTGCTCGGCCGGGAAGACGACCTCGATCCCCAGTCTCTCGAGCACGGTCACCGTTGCCTTGCCGACATCGGGAAAGAGCGTGTCCGCAAGACACGTCACGAAGAGGGCAACACGATCGATCATCGAAAACGAGCCTACTGACTGGGTGAGGCTTC
>JANOFZ010000234.1:0-2161 GCA_031413935.1 Thermoleophilia bacterium
ATCGATCGCCTCGAGCACCTCACGACGAAAGCACTTGAAGCCGCCGGTCAGATCGCGGATGCCGACGCCGAGGAGGGTGCGGGCGTAGAGGCTGCCTCCGCGAGAGACGAGCTTGCGCCCGACGCCCCAGTTGACGGTGCCACCACCTTCCACCCAACGCGAGCCGAGGGTCACGTCTGCGTCGGTCTCGCATGAGGCGATCAGGCGAGGGACGTCTGTCGGGTTGTGGGAGAAATCACAGTCGATCTCGAGGATGAGCTCGGCCCCGGAGGCGAGGGCATGTCTGAATCCCGCAATGTAGGCAGGCCCGAGACCTTCCTTCTCCGGCCGATGGAGGACCTCGACCCACGGCAACTCAGCAGCGAGCGCATCGGCCAGGTCTCCGGTGTCGTCCGGGGAATTGTCGTCGATCACGAGCACCCGATCACTCGCTGGATCGAGCTGCTCTCCAAGGGCCCGCACCATCGGCTCGAGGTTTTCTCGCTCGTTGTACGTCGGGAGGCAGACCATCGCGCGCATTCCTCAATCTTGCATGTTGGAAGGCATGCGCACCGAGCCTTCAGACGCCCTTATGATCGGATGATGGTCGCGGTGCTCCCTCGCAACACCGATCTGGCCGACCAGTTCGATCAGCTCGCTGATCTCTCGGAGATCCTCGGCGAGCAGCCATTTCGGGTCGGTGCCTATCGTCGCGCGGCGACACGGATCCGTGACACAGCGTCGTCTGTCGCCGAGCTGGCGCTCCAGGGCAAGGCGAAGGAGCTGCCGGATATCGGCAAGACGATCGAGGCCAAGATCGTGGAGGTCGCGGAGACCGGAGACATGGCGGCACTGGCCAAGCGGCGCGCCGAGGTGCCCGGCGAGGTCGCATCGTTCATGCGCCTTCCGGGACTCGGCCCGAAGACTGCGGCCCGGATCTGGCGCGAGCTTGGTGTCACAACCCTGGCCGAGCTGAAGGCGGCGGCTGAAGGCGAGAGGATCAGGACGCTCTCGGGAATGGGAGCAGCAACGGAAGCGAAGATTCTCAAGGCCCTCGCCGAAGGAGAGGGCCTCGCCGAGCCCCGACGAGGACTGCTCGGCAAAGGGCTGCCGGTCGTGCGCGAGGTCGTCGAGGCCCTCCGCGCGCACCCGTCCGCAATCGACGTGTCGGAGGCGGGCAGCACGCGCCGGCGGCGCGAGACGTTCCGTGATCTCGACGTGATCGCCACCGCCACCGACCCGGCTGCTCTGACGGCCCACTTTGTCTCGCTGCCGTGGGTTCTCGAGGTCGTCGCGCACGGCGACACGAAGGCGACGGTGATCGACCGCGGCGGCCTCCGTCTCGATCTCCGGGTCGTTCCTCCCGAGTGCTATGGGGATCTGCTCCAGCACTTCACCGGCTCGAAGGATCACAACATTGCTCTGCGCGAGGACGCGCAGCGACAGGGGCTCTCGATCTCCGAGTACGGCGTCACCGTCGTCGAGACGGGCGAGGTGAAGACCTTCCGAGGCGAGGAGGCGCTGTACGACTTCCTCGGCTATGCGTTCATTCCCCCGGAGTTGCGTGAGTCGAGCGGCGAACTGGAAGCCGCGAGAACCGGACGGCTGCCGCAGCTCGTCGAGCTTGCCGATCTCCGGGGGGAGATGCACTGTCACTCCACGTGGTCGGCTGACGGAAAGTCGTCGATCGAGGACATGGCCCGTGCTGCGGCGGCCCGCGGTTACGAGTTTCTCTGCCTCACCGATCACTCGCACTACCTGCGTGAAGGGAAGATCGAGGCGCAATGGGATGAGATCGCCGAGGTCAACGGACGTCTCGGATCGTTCCGCGTGCTCCGAGGCGTTGAGGCGAACATCAACGCGAAGGGTGTCGTGGATATGCCCGACGAGATCCTCGCAGAGCTCGACTGGGTTGTTGCTTCGTTGCACACGTCGTTTGACAAGAGCCCAACCGAGCGGGTCATCGCAGCGATAGACAACCCTCACGTCGACTGCATCGGGCACCTGACCGGCCGCCGGATCTCGCGTCGGCCGGGGGCGAATCTCGATCTCGAGCGGGTCATCGGTCGCGCGGCCGAGACCGGAACGGCGCTCGAGATCAACGGACAGCCGGATCGGCTCGACATGCGCGATGTTCACGCGCGCCTCGCCGGTGAGGCAGGGGTCTTGATCCCTGTCAACA
>JANOFZ010000235.1:0-4965 GCA_031413935.1 Thermoleophilia bacterium
CTCGCCTGAGAGGCTCTAACTCAATGACCACGCGCTGGCTGGGCGTGATGGGCGAGTGCGATGCGAGGACGCAGGGAGCCTGCCGATACGGGACGTATCGGGGCGACCGAGGACGAAGCAGCGTGCCGCCCAGCGCGTCCAGACGGCCCGTGCTTCTTTGAGTTAGAGCCTCTAAGGCTCGGTGCGAAGCTGCGTCAGCTTCTCCATCAAACCGACGGGCATCCGCTCCACGGCCGTCGTCTGCACGTACTGACGCAGCGACTCCTCGAAGCGATACCGGCGCCTGCAGTAGTCGCACCCGTCAAGGTGAGACTCGGCCTGCACGACCTCACCCTCGGTGAGCTCCCGATCCAGGTAGCCCTGCAGCAGCTCCTCACACGCGTCGCACGGTGTATGGCTCACGAAATCGTCTCCTCGGCGAGCTCCTGCTTCAGCAGTCGGCGCCCCCGGTGCAATCTCGACATCACCGTCCCGATCGGGATGTCCAGAATCTGGGCCGCATCGGCATAGCTGAACTCGCCGATGTCGACGAGGACGACAGTGTCGCGGAAATCATGGGGAAGCGATGAGAGGGCGTTCACGATCGAATCCTGTGAGAGCTTCTCGACGACGCGATCCTGGTCGAGCACCTGCTCACCGGAGGCTTCGACCATCTTGTTTGCGAGGTAGTAGTCGCCCTCTTCGATGGGCTGCATGTCGGGCGTTCGCTGCACCTTGCGGCCCCGGTCGAGGTTGAGATTCGTGAGGATCCGCAGCAGCCAGGCGCGGAGATTCGTTCCCGGGGTGTACGACTGCCAGCTTCTGAATGCCCGACCGTAGGTGTCCTGGACAAGATCCTCAGCCTCCTCTCGGGTTCCGACGAGTCTGCGCGCGACGCGATACACCTGATCGGCGAGCGCGAGGGCCTCTTCCTCGAAGCGAACGCGATCGCGAGCTTCCGTCGCGATCTTGCGGCCATCGATTTAGGGCTCTGTCTCACCCACCGTGCCAACCTATCTGTTACGGACGCTGAAACGCGCGAGACCACCGAGGTATTCCGCGTGATACGGGCGGGACCTGTCCCGCCCGCCGTGCTAGTGGATCTCGAGCTCGCGAAACCCCGATTTCGCCATCGCGGCGACGAGTGCATCGCGTGAGGTCTTCTCGTCGTCGAACTCGAGCGTGACCTGTCCCATCAGGTTGGCGTTCGCGCTCTCCAGGCCGTCGTGACTGCGCAACGCGGCGGCGAGTCGGTTGACGCACCGTTCGCAACGGATTCCGGAGACGTGCAGGGTTTCGTAGGCGGTGGGCACTCAGGCAGATCCTACCGAGCCTGCGGGCGGGGCTCAGCCTGGATCCACCGTTTTGCGTGATCGCGAGGCGCTCGGTCGGGTCGTCAGGACGTGGGGGGATGGGGCCGTGCAGGCCGGTGGCCTGTGGGGGCCCATCCCCCCACGGAGCGCACCGTCCGGGTGGGAACCACCAGGAACAGAAGAAACGGTGCCCACCCGGACGGGGAGCGGCCTGGCGGGCCGAACGAGATGCAACGCCCGCGCAAAACGGTGGATCCGGGCTCAGACCTTGCCGCGGACCCCGTGCACCGGCCTGCCGGCCGCCTCCCACGCGTAGTACGACGCACTGGGGCCGAAGGAGCGCTCGTACGAGACGACGCGCGGGTTGCGCCCGACCTCGAGTGCGCGCTGGGCGTGCCAGAGGAGATTCGGGTCGTCCCGCTCCTCCCAGACGAGGACGAGATGGGCGGCGGTCATGTTCGTCGCGACGAACGTACAGCCCGGTGCGGGGCAGGGAAACGGGTCGGTGCGCACGCAGTACCAGCCCTCGTAGTCGCCTGATCCGTCGTCCTCCCAGAGCTCCTCGTCCTCAATGCTCTGCTCCTCATCGAGGAGGAGCGAGCCGCGCTCTGGACTCTCGTGTTCGCTCACCGGCGCACGATAACCACAGCTGGCACCGCCAGGGGCAGAAATACGCCGACGTTTGATCAGTCATTGGGGTGCGTGTCGGGGAGGGCATGCACCAAGCAGCGCGTGCGCCAATGACCGATCAAACGTCGAGGCCCCCGGGCAGCTGGTGCACGGGGGCCTCGTCGCGTCGGTTGCCGGCCGATGCTTGGCCGACTGCAAGCAGCTACTGGGAGGGAGTCGTCGGCTGCTGCCCGAGTGTCACGGTGACCGTCTTGACGGAGTCACCGCGGTAGACCTTCAGGTCGATCTTGTCGCCGGGCTTGTGAGCCCCGATCACGTCGCGCAGCTCGTCGATCGAGGACACGTCCTTCCCGTCGGCGGCGACGATGATGTCTCCGCCCATCCGGAGGCTCTCGCCGGCGACGACGACCTGCTCCGTGCCGGGCTTCAGCCCTGCACCGGCAGCACCGGATCCGCCGGCGACCGTCTGGATGAGGAGACCCTCGGCCACGGGGAGCTTGTAGGACTTTGCAATCTCGGACGTGACTTCCGCCGCGGAGACGCCCAGGTACGCGTGCTGCACCTTGCCGGCGTCGAGCAACTGCGCAACAACGTTCTCGACCGTGTTGGACGGGACAGCGAAACCGATCCCGACGTTTCCGTCACCCGAGCCACCCGTCTCGATCTGCGAGTTGACGCCGATCACCGCACCGCGCGCGTTGAGGAGCGGGCCTCCACTGTTGCCGTGGTTGATCGCCGCGTCGGTCTGGATCACATGGTCGATCGAGTACCCGTTCGGCGCCTGCACGTTGCGCTGGAGAGCGCTGACGATGCCTGAGGTCACAGTGCGTTCGAGGCCGAAAGGGTTACCGATCGCGACCACTGGATCGCCGACTTCGACCCGCTTCGAGTCGGCAAGCACGAGGGGGGTGAGTGCATTCGGGTCGGTGTCGACATCGAGCACGGCGAGATCGGTCGACGGGTCGCTGCCAACGAGGGTCGCGGTGAGCGTGTCGTCGTTCGAGAAACGCACCTTGATCGAGGTCGCGTTCTCGATCACGTGGTAGTTCGTGACGATGTGCCCTTCCTTGTCGATCACGAACCCGGATCCGAGCGACTGACCCGAAGGCTGCGACTGGCCGTTTTCGGTTGTCGACCCGCCGACGGTCGAGGTGATCTGGACGACCCCGGGGCCGCTCCGCTTGTAGATCTCGTTGACCGAGAGAGCGGTACCTGCAGCAGTCGGGATCGTTGTCGATGCGCCATCTGACGCGCGAACGATCGTCGTCGACGTCGTGCTGTCGAGCGCGCCCGTCGCGACGGCTCCGCCGAGAACGGCTGCGCCACCGAGGACGGCAGCGGAGAGATAGAGAGCAAAGGATCGGACGCCGGATCCCGAGCGCGGAGCTTCGGGGGCGGGCGGAGTGCTGGGTGAGGTGGGAGTCGTTGAGTCCATGAGTCTGTTATACGGGCGTCCGCGTGAACCACGCATTGCCCGCCGTTAAGCCGGTGTTGCGGGCCGATGGGAGCCGGCTGTGAACGGGTCAGGTCTAGCGACCCAGTTCGACCGCGATCTCCGCGAGTGCGCGCACATCGTCATCGGTCGTGCGGAAGTTCACGAAGCACGGCCTGAGGCCGACCTTGCCATCGATCGTCGCGGGTGCAACCCAGACCCGACCGTCGTCCTGAAGCGCGCGGATCAAACGGGCGTTCTCGGCGTTCGCATCACCGCCCTTTCCGACGTAGCGAAACGGGACGATCGACAGCGGCGGCGGCCCGCAGAGAGGCTCGAGGCAATCGTGCGCAACGACGAGGTCGTAGAGCAGGCGTGCCTGGCGGAGGTTGTCCTCGACCGCATCGCGAAATGCCTGAGCGCCGTGGGTTCGGAAGGCGAGCCAGAGCTTGAGAGCCCGGAAGGGTCGCGAGTATTCGAGCGTGATGTCGACCATATGGCCGGTGCGCTCGTGAGGGATGTACGCCTCCTCGTGCGAGAACGCCTGAAGGAGATCGTCACGGCGGCGGACGAGCAACACACCACACGCCTTCGGCAGATACAGCCACTTGTGCGCATCGAGCGTTACCGAATCGACCCGGTCGAGACCTGCGAAGAGATGCCCCGCGGACGGGGTGGTCGAGGCAGGGAGCCCATAGGCTCCGTCGACGTGGAGCCAGACGTCAGCGTCCGCGCATACGTCGGCAAGCGCTGCGATCGGATCAACTGCGCCGGTCAAGGTGGTGCCTGCCGTGGCGACGACCGCGATCGGCGTTCGGCCCGCGGCGCGATCGGCGCGGATCGCGTCGGCAACGGCCTCCGGGATGAGGCGACGGTTCTCATCGATCGGCAGCGCCCGAACGTTGGCCGAGCCGACCCCGAGGATCTCGGCCGCGCGCTCGATCGAGTAGTGCGCCTCCTCCGAGCAGTAGAGCGTGGCCCGGGAATCGCCAAGGCCGTGGTGTCGAGAGCCGGGGATGGCACGCTCGCGGGCAGCTGCGAGCGCTGTCATGTTCGACACCGTCCCACCGCTTGTGAAGGCCCCCGCCGTAGCGGGATAGCCGACGAACTCTGCGACCCAGCGGATCGCCTGATCCTCTATCTCGGTAGCCGCAGCCGCCCAGACCGCCATGTTCGCGTCGAAGCACGAGGCGAGCAGATCGCCGAGCACGCCGATCTCGAGCCCCGTCGAGGCGACGAAGGCGAAGAACCTCGGACGGGTCTGGGCAATCGTCTCGTCGAGAGCCCGCCGCGCATCCTCGAGAACCTCGAGCACACGTCCGGGCTCCTCGGGGAGGGCCGACTGCAGCAGGATCCGGAGCCCGTCGTTGATCGGCGGCTCCGTCGGGCGCGCCTGGTCGAAGCTGTGCCACGCCTCGACGACGATCTCGGCGGCACGGTCGAGTGCCTCCATGCGGGGGACGTCGAGGCGAAGCCCGGATCCCCCGTCTTGCGTTGGGCTCACGAGTGCAGAGTAGAGATGTCTGCGACGACGCGTCCGTCGGCGGTGACCGAGGCTCCAACGACGGAGATTGGATCGAGGGCCGGCCCCTCGAGCGCACTACCGTCCGC
>JANOFZ010000236.1:0-7705 GCA_031413935.1 Thermoleophilia bacterium
AGGACGGTGAGGTTCGGGCTCAGCGCGGTCGTCAGCGACCCGAGCCCGTAGACCGCGAGTCCGATCCCGAAGGCCTTGTCTCGACCCCAGATGTCGCCGAGCTTGGCTCCGACGAGCATGAACGCGGCCATCACGAGCGTATACATCGTGATTGCTCCCTGGACGCCCGTAACGGTCGTGTCGAGATCGGCCACGATCTGCGAGATCGAGACGTTCATCACACTCGAGTCGAGCACCATCACGAACTGCGCCGCGGCGAGGATCATCAGGGGGAGCCACTTCTTCATCGGGGTCTCCGCCGCGCCACGTCGGAGAGTCTCGCATATCGTGCCGCCGGCGCGCCGCGTTCGCCCGACACACATGTGAGAGGATCGTGGCCGTGAGTCGCCTTCTCCCGATTCTCGAATGGTTGCCGCGCTATGACCGTCGCTTCATGCGTGGTGACGTCGCTGCGGGTGTCGCGGTGACGGCCCTGGTCGTGCCGAAGAACCTCGGCTACGCGGGCATCGCCGGGATTCCCGTGGAGAACGGCCTCTACGCGGCGGCGGCAGGGGCGCTGATCTACGCGCTGTTCTGTACTTCGCGGCAGATCTCGACGGGTCCGAGCTCCGCGCTCGCGGCAGTCGCCGGCGGTGCGGTGCTCGTGACCGAATTGGGGGGCGAGCAGGCGGCGCAGCTCGTGGCGGCGATCACGCTCGTCGCGGGCGTGCTGTATCTGTTGCTCGCGCTGTTCAAGCTGGGCTGGATTGCCCAGTTCCTCTCGAAAGCGGTTGTGGTCGGGTTCCTCGCGGGTGCGGCGGTCGACGTCACGGTGGGTGAGCTGCCGAAGCTGACCGGAACCTCGGGCGATGGCGACAACGTCTGGCAGGAGTTCGGGTCGTGGGTGCGCGGCCTGGCCGACATTCACTGGGCGACCCTGCTCGTTGGAGTCGTCGCGCTCGCGGTGATCCTCGCGTTACGGTTTCTGGCGCCCGCGATCCCCGGTGCTCTCGTCCTCGTCGTGGGTGGTCTGCTCACATCGGCCCTCTTCGACCTGGGTGCGCGCGGCGTCGCGCTCGTCGGTGAGGTCCCACGCGGACTTCCGGTGCCGATGCTTCCCGACCTCGACGTCTTCCAGCAGAACCTTTCGGTGATCGGGATCGCTGCCGTCGCGTTGCTGCTGATCGGTTTCTCGCAGACTGCGGGCGATGCGCGGGCGTTCGCGGCGCGGCACCACTATCGGGTCGACGTGAACCAGGAGTCGGTGGCCCAGGGGATGGCGAACGTGGGGGCCGGGGTGTTCCAGGGAATGCCGGTCTCGACCAGCCTTTCGGCGAGCTCCCTGAACGAGTCCTCGGGCGCGCGAACACCCGTGGCTTCGCTCGTCACCGGGGCCCTCGTGATCGCGACGCTGATCGTGCTCGCGCCGCTGTTCTCCGACCTGCCGAAAGCAGTGCTGGCGGCAATCATCATCGACGCGGTGCTGTTCGGGATGATCGACATTCCCGAGTTCCGTCGCCTCTACCGCGTGACCCGCTTCGATTTCTGGATTGCGGTCGCTGCGGTCATCGGCGTGCTCTCCGCCGGCGTCCTCGCCGGCGTCGTGATCGGCATCGTCCTCTCGCTCGGCTGGCTGATCTACGTCGCCACGCAGCCCTCGATGCCGCTCCTGGGCCGAGAGCCCGACACCCAGGTGTTTCGCGACATCGGCGAGAACCCGGACGACGAGACATACGAGGGGATCGTCGTGCTGCGGCTCGACGGCGGCCTGTTCTTCGCCACCGCGGAAGCGCTCGAGAACCGCATTCGCGACCTCGTTGATGAACGGACCCGCGCGCTGGTGCTCGATCTCGAGGGCGTCGACTTCGTCGACTCGCAGGGCGTGATGAAGCTCACGGAGATCTGCGACTTCCTCCAGGTGGACGAGATCGGCTTCCGACTCGCACGCGTCAAACCCCACGTGCTCGCGGTACTCCAGGCCGATGGAGTCATCGACCGGATCGGCGCAGATCACATCCACGGCAACGTCCACCGCGCCGTCCAGGCAGAGCTCGACGCGTTGTCACCTTCCGCGTAGGCCCCAGCCGCGGTGCGTCTGTTTGGTTTGAGCCGAGCGGGAAGGCACGGATGCTCGAACGGGTGCGCCTCTCAGTGGGACGCGACGTGCAGCGGCGGCACGCGCCCGGCCCAGGGCAGCGCCTGTTCGAGCTGCGCGGAGAGCCGGAGGAGGGTTGCCTCGTCGCCGAACCGGCCGACGAGCTGCATCCCGATCGGAAGCCCGGTGCCGCCCTGATGGAGGGGCAGGCTGATGGCCGGCTGGCCGGTCGCATTGAATACCGGCAGGAACGACTCGAGCTGTGACCACGAGTCGAACAGCTCGCGGGGCTCCAGCTCGGCTTCGGGCTCGTAGGTGCCGAGGCGGGCGGGCGGCGCCCCGAGCGTCGGCGTGAGTAGCACGTCGTGGTCCTCGAAGAACGAGCCCATCTGGCGCGCGACGTGGCCCGCCGCATCGAGCGCTGAGAGCAGCTGCTGAGCGGAGGTGGAGCGGCCGAGCTCGACCATGCGCAGCGTCGGCAGCTCGAGGGTATCCGGCCCGGGGGTTCGACCGATCGCGTGCGCGAACCCGTCGACGTCCTTCGCGGTCGTCGTCGACCACACGACCGTCATCGCATCGAGAAACGCCTCCCAGGAGAAGGTGGGCCGCGCCTCGACGACCTCGTGTCCGAGCTCTGCGAGAAGCTGCGCCGTCGCCTCGCACGCGAGTCGCATCTCGTCGATCGAGGCACGGCCGGACCACGGCTCCCAGCAGTAGGCGATGCGAAGCCGCTCGGGGGGCTGGCCGACCTCTTCCAGGAACGGTCGTAACGGCTCCGGAGCGATCCAGGGGTCGCCGGGGTAAGGCCCCGAGAGAACGTCGAGGCAGGCCGCCGTGTCGCGCACGCTGCGTGAGAGCAGGAAGTGCACGCCCCAGCCGAGCAGCGGCTCGTGCGCGATTGGGCCCCAGGTGACGCGCCCGCGGGTGGGCTTCAGTCCCACGACGCCGCAGGCTGCGGCAGGGATCCGGATCGACCCGCCGCCGTCGGAGCCGGTCGCAACCGGGACGATCCCTGCCCCGACGACTGCGCCCGCGCCCCCGCTCGAGCCGCCCGCCATGTGCTCCCGGCTCCACGGCGAGCACGTGCGGCCCTCGGCGAGCGTCTCGGTCGTGCCCATCACGCCAAACTCGGAGGTCGTGGTGCGTCCGAGCGGGACGAAGCCGCTCTCCTTCAGTCGATGCACGAGATCCGAGGTCGTGTGCGAGACCCACCCCTGCGCCAGCCTGCTGCCCGCCTCGGTCGGCCGCCCAGGGTCGCCGTGAAACAGATCCTTGAGGAGCGTCGGGACACCGTGGAACGAACCGGGACGGGCTGCCTCGGCGCACTCGACGACGTCGGGGTAGAGGCCGACGACGGCATTGAGCTCG
This sequence comes from Thermoleophilia bacterium, assembly GCA_031413935.1. Lineage (GTDB taxonomy): Bacteria > Actinomycetota > Thermoleophilia > Gaiellales > Gaiellaceae > Gaiella. Next base: position 3,443 of record JANOFZ010000236.1, read on the forward strand.
CCGTCGACCTTCGCCACCGCCGAAACGACGAGCTCGGCGAGCTCGACGGGCGTGACTTCGCCGTCGCGGACGAGCCCGGCAAGCCCGATCGCGTCGTGGTCGGCGTACTCGTCGAGGCGCACGGACGCATCCTATGTTCGCCCCCGAAAGCGTGCCGACAAGCCGTGCCGTTCGGCTCGCTGGCTACGCTGATCGAATGACTGTGCACGATCTTCGCGAGGAGACCCCGTCCCGGCATCTCGCCGAGGTGACGTTCCGCTCCGTCGTGGAGCTGCAGCCGGGACCGGAACTGGGGTCGCGGTTCCAGGCCGCGTGGCCGGCCTACCGGAACTGGTTCCTGCGGGACGGCGAGGAGGCGCGACCGTCGTATGCACTCTGTCGGCGGGCGCTTCTCGCGCACGTGCCCGAGCTCGTGCCAACTTGGGAGCGGCTGGTCGAGCTCGTGGGCGGAGGCGACCTCGAGGCGCGCTTCCTCTCGCTGTGGGAGCCGCCGCCGTTCTTCGCCGCCTGCTCGATCGCCACCTGGACGCGGGACGGGCGTCCCGGCCTCGTGCGCACGTACGACTACGTGCCGGCGCTGTGCGAGACGACGCTCCTCACATCGGCCTTCAACGGCCGACGCACGATCGCCATGGCCGACTGCCTGTGGGGGGCGCTCGACGGCATGAACGAGGATGGTCTCGCCGTGGCGATCTCCTTCGGTGGCCGTCGCGTGGTGGGGCGCGGCTTCGCGGTCACGTTGCTCGTTCGCTACCTGCTCGACCATTGCGCCGACGTCGCCGAGGCGCTCACCGCGATCCACGCCGTCCCGGTCAGCCTCGCCTACAACGTGGCGCTTGTCGACCGCTCCGGTGCGGCAGCGCTCGTCATGGTCGCGCCCGACCACGAACCCGCCGTGACGCACGGCGAGGTGTGCGCCGCGAATCGACAGGGCCGCACCGAGTGGGCCGAGCATGCGGTGATGAGCGAGACCGTGGTGCGTGAAGCTGCGATGGCCGCCGCGCTCGCCGACCCGGCAATGACGCGCGATGGCCTCGAGCGAGTCTTCCTCACCGAGCCGGTGCACCGGCCGCTCGAGCGGCACACGTGGGGCACGGTCTACACGACGAGCTACGACGTCGTCGAGCGCAGCGTGCGACTGCTCTGGCCGTCAGACGAACCATGGGAGGTGCACCTCGATACGGCGGCGCCGGGCGAGTTGACGCGGCGGACGATGGTCACTCTGCCACCGCTGCTCGAGCGCCCCCGTCAGGTGCCTCGCACGCCCGAGGTCATCTTCGCCTGACGGTCGGTGTTGAAGCGCGCAGCGGCGGCCTCTATGGTGAGCGCATGGGTAAAGGGGGGCCGGTCGCAAAACAGGGCTCGTTGACGCGCCGGTCGGGGCGACCGCAGCTGCGTGGGCTCTCGGAGATCTACCGGTTCATGCGCTCGAGCGAGACCCCCGTCTACTTCGTCTCGCCGACTCCGTACAACGTCCTAGGCCTCGACCAGTGGGTCGGCGCACTCGAGTACATTTCCTATTTCGACACCTTCGACGGCCACCACCCGCACGTATTCGTGCCGCACCGAGATGAGCCACACGACTTCGAATCGTTCGAGGCGGTCAACACGTACCTGCTCGGGCACAAGGATGTCACCGACCGTGTGCATGCCCGGGGTGGTGGCAAGGCCCTGTTCGTCATGTTCGAGGCCGAGACGGAGGAGCTGGCCGACGAGCTCGGGCTAGAGATTGCGCTGCCGCCGCGGGCGCTGCGGGAGCACATCGACTCGAAGATCACGACGACCGAGCTTGCGAACGAGGCCGGGATCGCCTCGGCGCCAAACGTGCTCGCGCGCGCCACGAGCTACGCCGACCTGCAGCGGCGGGCGCGCAAGGCGAAGCTCGGCAGCGACCTCGTCGTGCAGTCGCCGTACGGCGATTCGGGCCGCACGACGTTCTTCATCTCCTCGGAGGAGGACTGGGATGGCTGTGCCGAGAAGCTCGTCGACGAGGAGCTCAAGATCATGCGCCGGCTGGAGCATCTCCCCGGGACGGTGGAGGCCTGCGCGACGCGTCACGGCACCCTCGTCGGCCCGATCCAGACGGACATCACCGGGTTCGAGGAGCTGACGCCGTACCGTGGAGGCTGGTGTGGCAACGACATCTTCCCCGGCGTCTTCGACCCGGGGACGCGCAAGGCGATCAGGACGATGGCACGTCGGCTCGGCGACACCCTGTACGCCAACGGCTACCGCGGGGTGTTCTGCCTCGACTTCCTCGTCGAGAACGAGACGGGCGAGGTCTACCTTGGCGAGATCAACCCGCGCATCTCCGGCGCGAGCCCACTCACCAATCTGATCACCTCGAAGTACGGCGGGGTGCCGCTGTTCCTCTTCCACCTGCTCGAGTTCATGGACGTCGACTGGGAGGTCGACGTGAAGAAGGTGCAGAAGCGGTGGGATGCGTATGACGAGTGGAGCCAGCTCGTGTTGAAGCAGACCGAGGATCGCGTGGAGCTGATCACGTCGGCGCCGTCGAGCGGACTGTGGCGTATGCGCCCGGACGGCACCGTCGAATTCGTCCGCCAGGTGACGACCTGGCACACGGTCGGCAACGAAGACGAGGCGTTCTACCTGCGCGTCTATGGCACGGACGATTACCGTTACAAGGGAGCCGACATGGGCGTCGTCGTCGCGCGGGGCCGCATGCAGACCGACGACCGGGAGCTGACCGAGCGGGCGAAGCGCTGGGCCACCGGGATCACCTCGCTGTTCGAGGGCACCGCCGCCGACGAGCTGCCGCCGCGATCCGAGCCCGTGTACACGAAGTGGTTCTAGCCCGGGTTCGTGGCGTTCGATCCGAGAGACCCTGACCTCGGCTGCTAGGCGGTATCCGCTTCGACCTGAACGAGCTCGTACGCGTGATCCGTGAACCAGACGACGGGCGTCTGGGCTCCCTTGGGAGGCTTGCCGTCAGCGGAAAATGGCCCGAACGAGATCCTGACCCAGAGGCCGCCTGCGAGGGCGCCGGGAGCGGCGATCGTTCCCCGCCAGGTTTCGCCAGGCTTGATGGACTCGGGCAGGGACGGCGTGTAACTCGTTGCTGCACGGAGCCCGGGGACATCGCCGTCGCGGCTCCGTCGCTCGAGATCCTTCAAGTCGTCGTTCGGGAAGAGCAACACGCCGAACTCGCGATAGGCCGGGAAGCGAGGGTCGCCTACGATCCACGCGATTTCCGAGGTGTTCTCGACCGAGATGTTCGCCTTCCACCCCTCACGGGTCACGGTGAACTGCGAGACACCGAAGACGAGCGCGGGATTCGTGGCCGGATAGGGCTCCTTCCAATCGAGGCTTGCCGTCTGGGGCGGTGCCCTGATGGTCGTCGGTACGGTGACCGTTTGCGACGCGCAACCTGCTGTCGCAAAGGCGACCAGCGCGACGATGAGGATGGCCCGCATGCTGCTGATCGTCGCACAAGCGCGCAGGTAGGCTCACGGGGATGGACCTCTACGAGTACCAGGGCAAGGAGTTGTTCCGTCGCGCCGGGATTCCCGTCGGCGACGGACGACTCGCGACGACCCCCGGAGAGGCCCGTCAGGCGGCCGAGGTGCTCGGCGGCCCCGTCGTCGTCAAGGCCCAGGTCCTGACGGGCGGTCGCGGCAAGGCGGGCGGCGTCAAGCTCGCTCGGAATGCCCACGAGGCCGAGGAGCACGCGAAGAACATCATCGGGCTCGACATCAAGGGCCATGTCGTCAAGCGGCTCTGGGTCGAGCAGGCCTCGGATATCGCGAAGGAGTACTACCTCTCGTTGACGTTCGACCGGGGGGTCAAGAAGCCGCTCTTCATGTTCACGACGCAGGGCGGGATCGAGATCGAACAGGTCGCAGCGGAGACACCGGACGCGCTCGTCCGGCTCCACGTCGACCCACTCGAGGGCTTCAACCCCTGGCAGGCCCGCCGCCTCGTCTATGGCGCCGGCGTCACCGACCCGTCCGAGCAGAAGCAGATCGCGAAGATCATCGGTCAGCTCTACGAGGCTTTCGTGCGCTTCGACGCAATGCTCTGCGAGGTGAACCCGCTGATCGTGACGCCGGACGGGCTGGTCAAGGCTCTCGATTCGAAGTTCACGGTCGACGACAATGCGCTCTATCGTCATCCGGAGATTGCCGAGATGCGCGACGAGGACGCGGCCGACCCTCTCGAGGCGCTTGCCCGCGCAAAGCACGTCACCTACGTCAAGCTCGACGGCGAGGTGGGCGTGTGCGGCAACGGCGCCGGGCTGAC
>JANOFZ010000237.1:0-3016 GCA_031413935.1 Thermoleophilia bacterium
GTACGGCCGACGAGGGAGCCTGTCGTCGGCGCACTCCTCGCAGCACTCGATCGTGCGGGCTCACCGTACGACGTCGAGCGCGTCGACGCGACGATGCCGGGCGCGCACCTCTACGGAACCGCGCCATCCCGACGAGATGCCTGAAGCTTCCAGGCGTCTTCAGGCTGCGCGGGTGCCGCGTAGGGTCGGCGTTCCTCGTCGCGAAATCGCGGCGGCGGCGACAGCGACGATGAACGCGGCGACGAAGCTCGGCAACGTCGCGCCGATCCCCCAGGCAGGCGGGTCGAGGCGTTGCACCTGTTCCACCCAGAAGGGCGGGCCCGTCGGCGCCAACCACTGGTACGTACCAAAGCCGACGATCCACGCTGCGATCATCCCCGGACGCCAGGCCGGCGCGCCGAAGACGTCATCCTCGTCGTAGGAGCGCCCGGCGAGGAGCCAGTCGGCAAGAAGCACGGCGAAGAGCGGCACAAAGAAGGAACCGAGCAGGAAGAGGAACGACTGGAAGCTCGTCAGCGCGAGTGCGAGCGCGCCGACCGTGCCGACCGTTGTTGTCGCGACGATCAGGAGCCTCTGCGGCGCGGCCGGGAAGAGGTTCTGGAGCGAGACGGCACCCGAGTAGGCGTTCGCAAATGCCTCGTCCGTCTCCGCGACCGTGAGCACGAAGAGCGCGAGGAGCGCGACGATCCCGCCCGCCGCGACCGCTGCCGGTAGCGCCGCCGCGTCGCCGACGCCGCGCGTGAGCAGGATCACCGCGCCGAGGCCGAGGAGAAGTACGTCGGGTAACAGGTACCCGAGCCCTGTTCCCCAGAACGCCCCACGCGGGGTGCGTGCGAAGCGCGTGTAGTCGGCCGCGAGAGGCACCCACGAGACAGTCACGCCGACGACGATGTCGATGCCCTGCCACGTCGAGAGGCCACCCTCGCCCGGGCTCGACCACGCCTCCGAGAGGCCGCCGCCGCTGAGCGCCCACCAGACCAGGTAGGCGATCGCGACGGGCAAGACCCAGATCGCGACCTTGCGGAGCACCGTGCGGACGACGCCGATCGGGCCGGCGAGTCCCATCGCGAGGGCGGCGGCTCCGAAGACGAGCGTCCACGCCCACTGCGCTCCGACGCCGAAGAGCTGATCGGAGAGCGCCGCCGCTGCGGTTGCGATCACGAGCAGCTCGAAGACGGTCCACCCGAGGCACTGGACGATGTTGATCGCCGTCGGTAGATAGGAGCCGCGCTCGCCGAGCGGCGCCCGCATCAGCGTCATCGCTGGGACCCGCGCCTGAGCGCCGATCATCCCGGCGACGGCGAGCATCAGGTTGCCGATCAGGCAGCCGATCGCGATCGCGACGAATGCCGAGGGGAGCGAGAGCGCCGGTACGAGGATCGCCCCGGCGACGACGACGAGCAGCGAGACTCCGAGGTTGCCCCAGAGGAGCGCGAGGTCGAAGCCGCCGAGCACGCGCAGCCGCTCGGGAACAGGGTCGATGCCCCAGGAGGTGTCGTTCTCGCTCACGTCGGAGTTGTACCGGCTGGCCGCGCGGCCGGAGAGTGGGGTCGTTGTGTCAGACGACGACAACGCGCGGGGAGATCTTGGCCCAGCCACGATCAGCCGTGAGCACGGTATCGGCGTTCACGGCAGCCGCAAGCCCGAGCACGAGTGCATCAGCGAGTGCGAGGCCATGCAGTGCGCGGAGCCTGGCCGCTTCACGACCTGCGCTCGCGCCGATCTCGACGACGGTGACTGCGGATCGGTCGAGGAAGGCATCGACCTCGTCCGCCGCCTTCTCGCTCTGTTGCATCGGGTGGACGAGCGATTCAGCGTACGCGCTCGCTGGTAGCAGCACGCTTCCCGCGGCGGCGCATTCCGTGAGGGCATCGCTCGCAGCCTCGTGGTGGGCGTCATTGTGCTCGAGCGCTGCGACGACGATGCTGGCGTCGACGACGGTGAGCACTACGGCCGACCCTCCCACTCGCGCTTCCGCCACTCCAGGAAGCCTTCGACGCCTCCGGGCCACGTTCCCGAGAGCTTCTCGGCGTACTCCTCGATGATGCTTCGATACCGCTCGATCACGATCCGGCCTGCACCATCCGCCGTCACGACGACGACGTCATTGGGCTCGAGGCCTGCCTTTCGGAGTTCGGCCACCGGGAGCGTGACCTGATTCTTTCGCGTGATCTTCGTTTGGCCGTGCGCCATTGCACTTACTGTAGCCATGAAAAGTAAGGGTAACGACGAATCGCCGCCGGCACCAGATGGCTCGAACGGGCCTGTCCTACTCGGCCAGCAGGCGACGCAGGACGTACGGGAGGATCCCGCCGTGGCGAACGTATTCGCGTTCGCGCGGGGTGTCGAGGCGGAGCGTGGCCTGGAATTCGATCTCGTCGGCTCGCACCGTCACGACGCGTGCCTCGCCGTTCTCTGCGCCCGTGACGGAGAACTCCTCGCGGCCGGTCAGCCCGAGCGACTCGCGGTTCTCGCCGGGCAGGTACTGCAACGGCAGGATCCCCATCATCAGCAGGTTCGAGCGGTGGATTTTCTCGAAGCTCTCGGCGATCGCTGCCTTGACGCCGAGCAGGTTCGGCCCCTTCGCGGCCCAGTCACGTGACGAGCCCGAGCCGTACTCCTTGCCCGCCAGCACGATCGTCGGCGTTCCCTCAGCGAGGTAGCGCTCGGCCGCCGCAAATACGGTCATCTCTTCGCCATCCGGCAGATGCGCGGTCCATGTTCCCTCCGACCCCGGAACGAGTTGGTTGCGCAGCCGCACGTTCGCGAATGTCCCGCGCACCATCACCTCGTGGTTGCCGCGGCGAGAGCCATACGAGTTGAAGTCGCCGCGCTCGATGCCGTGGGCGACGAGGTATTCGCCTGCGGGGGATTCGAGCTTGATCGACCCGGCGGGCGAGATGTGGTCGGTCGTGACGGAGTCGCCGATCGAGACGAGACACCGCGCACCCCTGATGTCGTCGATCGTTCCCGCCGCGTGAGTCATGCCCGCGAAGTACGGAGGCCGGCGTACGTA
>JANOFZ010000238.1:0-3051 GCA_031413935.1 Thermoleophilia bacterium
ACCGACCCTACCTGGGATGATCCCGGGCATGGAGCACCGACACGTCTTCATCACCGTCGCGGACGGCACCCGACTCGCGGCTCAGCTGTGGCTGCCCGACGTACAACCGGCGCCCGTTGCGCTCGAGGCGCTGCCCTACCGTATGGACGACCTCACCGCCTCCTACACGGGTGAGTACGAGCGGCTGTGCCAGGAAGGCGGGCTCGCGGTGTGCCGTCTCGACATCCGCGGCACGGGCTCGTCGAGCGGCCTCGCGACCGACGAGTACACCGCTGCGGAGCTCGACGACATCTGCCAGGTGATCGCCTGGCTCGCCGAGCAGGAGTGGTCGAACGGGCGCGTCGGCATGTACGGCACGTCGTGGTCGGGGTTCAACTCGCTCCAGGTCGCCTGCCTCAATCCTCCTGCCCTCGGGGCGATCGCCCCCATCTACGCGTCGGATGACCGCTATACGGACGACGTCCACTACATGGGCGGCGCCGTGAAGGCGCTCGATCTGATCGACTGGCCGATCTACATGGTCGCTTCCAACGCGCTTCCTCCCGTGCCGGCGGTCTTCGGCGAGGGCTGGCGCGAGGAATGGGCGAAGCGCATCGACGGCGTTGAGCCGTGGCTGCTGAACTGGTTCGAGCAGCAGACCGACGGGCCGTACTGGCGGCACGGCTCGGTGCGTCCGGAGACGACGAGGATCACGTGCCCGACGATGATCGTCGCCGGCTGGGCCGACGGCTACACGAACATCGCGCTTCGCGGCTTCGAGGCGCTCACCTGCCCGAAGCGCGTCATCCTCGGCCCGTGGGGCCACGGCTCGACCGCGACTGCACGGCCGGGCCCGCATATTGACCTGATCCCCGAGCTGATCCGCTGGTTCCAGCGCTGGCTCGCCGACGAGGAGAACGGCGTCGATACGGAACCGCCGATCGCCGTCTTCGCCCGCCGCTCGACACGGCCAGCACCGGATTGCGCGGAGATGAACGGCGAGTGGCGCAGCGAGGCGACCTGGCCGGCCGAGCGGCTGATGGAACACGTGCTGAAGCCCGAGGGAGAGGGACTCGAGACGATTCACGTGCGGGGCGATGTCGGACGCGCGGCGTGGATCTCCTGTGCCGGCGGCGGCCCGTGGGGGCTGCCGGCCGATCAGCGGTTCGACGACGCGCTCTCGCTCACGTACGACTGGGATCTCTCGGAGGCCGATCTCGACGTCATGGGCCACCCACGCGTCAAGCTCACGGTCACCTCGGCCGTGCCGGTCGCCTACCTGTCGGTGCGCCTCTGCGACGTCTTCCCGGACGGCGCCTCCGCCCTCGCGGGCCGCGCGATCCTCAATCTCACGCACCGCCGCGGGCATTTCGCGCCCGTTGCGCTCGAGCCGGGCGTGCCGACGCCGATCGAGATCGAGCTCGAGGCGACGTCATGGATCTTCGAAGAGGGCCACAGGGTGCGCCTGGCGCTCTCGGGTGCCGACTGGCCGAACACCTGGCCGCCGCCGAGCGATGCGCCGTTGCAAGTCGAGCGAGGGAGCGTAGAGCTGGTACTGCCTGTTCTCTCCGGGCCGCCGCCCCTCCCCGCTCCGAGCCTGCCGCCGACGACCGGCAAGGACACCCACGCTCCGGCAAAGGACGTCGAGCAGCCGCCGACCGTGTGGGTGATCGAGGAGGATCAGCTCGAGCACGAGACGCGTGCCGTCACGAGCTACGGCTCGATCTACGAGGCGCCGTTCGACGCGCATTGCGAGGAGCACTACGAGGGAACGGTGGGCGTCTCACTCGACGACCCTGCTCGAGCCTTCGCGCGTGCGACGACCGTTTACCGCATCACCTGGCCCGAGGCCGACGTGCGCACGGAAGCGCGTCTCGACATGCACTCGGATGCCGAGGCGTACCACGTGGTGATCGACCTCGTCGCCGAGGAGGTCACGCCCGTACCGGGCGTGGAGCCGTTCCGCCGCGAGCAGCGCTTCGAGCGCACGTTCCCCCGACACCTGGCCTGAGGTGCTCCGTACCCGGTGGCGGGCCGTCCGTGGACCCGGACCAGACGCGGGCGTCTTGGGTGAGACTTCAGCCTCACCCGCCCGTCCAAGGCATTCAAGACAGACGCCTACTTCCGCCCGTAACGCGGGTGAGGCTGAAGCCTCACCCCGCCCTCTCGCAACAACCGCGCGCCGTGGGAGCGGAGATGACGTTCGAAATCGCGCCGCCTAGCGCAATTTTCAGCCTGTCGCCGGGCTCACACCGGGCTCCCACGTTACGTCCGAGAGCCGCGCGAGCGCGAGCAGCAATGCCTGCGTCCCCTTTCGCCCACCACCCTGCGCCCGCAACGCGAGATACAGCTCATGCGCAAGCGCAAGACCCGGAAGCGCGAGGTTCATCCGTCGCGCCTCGCCGAGTGCGATCTCCATGTCCTTGATGAAGTGCTCGACGAAGAACCCCGGTGCGAAATCGCCTTTCAGCATCCGCGGCGCGTAGTTCGTCAGCGACCACGATCCCGCGGCCCCACCCGAGACAGACTCGAGCACCGTCTCGAGGTCGAGTCCGGCCTTGTAGGCGTACAGCAGTCCCTCGCAGACGCCGATCATCAGGGTCGCGATCAGAACCTGGTTGACCATCTTCGCGTGCTGACCTGCACCCGCGTCGCCCTGCCGGACGATCGTCTTGCCCATGATCTCGAACAACGGCCGCACGCGCTCGATAGCCTCGACGTCGCCACCGACCATGATCGAGAGCGTCGCGTTGCGGGCACCGACATCCCCGCCGGAGACCGGCGCATCGATCGACTCGAGGCTGCGCGCGAGGGCCGCCGCACGGATCTCCTGCGCGAGCGTCGGCTCGCTCGTCGTCATGTCGACGAGGATCGACCCGGCGTGCGCTCCCGCCAGCGTCCCCTCCGCGCCGAGCACGACCTCACGAACGTCCGAGGGAAATCCGACCATCGTGAAGACGACCTTCGCCTGAGAGGCAACCTCGGCCGGCGTGTCGGCCCACACGGCGCCGCGCGCCACGAGATCGTCGGCGCGTGACTTCGTGCGCGAGTAGACGGTGACGGGATGGCCGG
>JANOFZ010000239.1:0-3961 GCA_031413935.1 Thermoleophilia bacterium
GGGGATGCGCGAGTTCAAAGACTCTGTCACGGGCGACTCAAAGGACGACGACGACGCTGCTCTGCTGCCGCCAGCCGAGCCAGCCGTTCCTGCTGCACCTGTCGCAGTCGCCGAGCCGGCCGTTCCCGCCGCACCTGCCGCGTCTGAATCGCGCGAGCGGGACACCGTCTCCTAACTCCGACTGGTGCGCCGCCCGGGGAATATGGTGCTGTTCGGGCGAGCGAAAACCGAGCAGCGCGAGGACGCAGGGAGCTCCCATACTCGGCTGTACGGGTGCGACCGAGGACGAAGCGATGCGAAGCGTTTGCAGCCGACCGAGCTGTGCCGTATTCCCCGGACGGCGCACTAAATTGTTCTGCTTCGACACGGATGTCCTCAGCGCCGCGTTGTTGCCGAGGCCGCCGCTCCATCTTCTCCGCCGCCTCGCCCGAACCCCCGTCGTCGCCCAATGTACAACCGCGATTACCGTCGGTGAGATCGTCTACGGTGGCGCGCGGATCGGACGACCAGGGCACGTAGACCGTATGCACGAGCTGCTGAACTCGCTGCACTCCGTGCTCGCATTCGATGAGTCGGCGGCGATAATCTACGGAGGACTGAGAGCCGACCTCGAACGTGCCGGGAAGCGACTCGACGATCCCGACCTCCGGATCGCTGCGATCGCGCTCTCCCGCGACCTCACCCTCGTCACCGGCAACGTCCGCCACTTCGCGCGGGTGCCGAGCCTACGAGTGGAGAACTGGCTCGAGCCCGACTGAGCCTTGATCCAGGCTGCGATAGGCTCGCCCCATGTTGACGTGCCAGTCATGCGGCCGGGAGAGTCCTGACGGGTTCGCCTTCTGCGGCGCGTGTGGCACGGCACTCGCGCCTTTGCCGGCGGCGCGGGAGGTGCGCAAGGTCGTCACGGTCGTCTTCTGTGACGTGAGCGGCTCGACAGCACTCGGGGAGCGGCTCGACCCGGAGGCGATGCGGCGCACGATGGGCCGCTACTTCGAGGAGATCCGGCTCATTGTCGAACGGCACGGTGGCACCGTGGAGAAGTTCATCGGCGATGCCGCGATGGCCGTCTTCGGCATCCCGGTCGCGCACGAGGACGACGCGCTGCGTGCGGTGCGGGCCGTGGCCGAGATCCGTGAGCGGCTGACGGCACTCGGTGAGGAACTGGCGGTGGCGCTCTCGTTCCGAACGGGCGTCAACACAGGCGAGGTGGTTGCCGGCGAGGGCGAGACGCTCGTCACGGGCGACGCCGTCAACGTGGCGGCCCGGCTCGAGCAGGCGGCGACGCCAGGAGAGATCCTGATCGGTGCCGAGACGCTCTCACTCGTGCGCGACGCTGTGAGTGTGGAGGCGGTCGAGCCGCTCGCGTTGAAGGGAAAGCGCGAGCCCGTGGCCGCGTTCCGACTCGTTACCGTCGATGCGACTGCCGAGGCCTTCACGCGGCACATGGACGCACCGCTCGTGGGGCGCGTCCGCGAGCAGCAGCGCCTGCGGGCCGCGTTCGAGGACGTCGTCTCGGAGCGGGTCTGCCAGATGTTCACGCTGCTCGGCCCGGCGGGGGTCGGCAAGTCGCGGCTGACGGAGGAGTTCCTCACCGTCGCGGGCGAGACCGCCGACATCCTGCGGAGCCGCTGTCTCCACTACGGCGAGGACATCACGTACTGGCCACTCGTCGAGATCCTGCTCACGATAGGGGTCGAGCCGGGCGCGGTGATCGGCACCTCACCGGCCGACACGCAGCTCGCGTTCCGCAGGCTGATCGAGGGTCGGGCGGCAGAGCGACCACAGATCCTCGTGCTCGACGACATCCAGTGGGCCGAGCCTGTCTTCCTCGATCTGATCGAGCATCTCTCCGACTGGTCGCGCGACGCGCCGATCCTCCTCCTCTGCATCGCTCGCCCCGAGCTGCTCGAGCTGCGGCCCGGCTGGGGAGGCGGCAAGCTGAACGCGACGACGATCCTGCTCGAGGCGCTCTCGGGCGAGGACTGCGAGCTGCTGATCTCACGGCTCGCCGGAGGGGCGCAACTCGAGGACGATGTGCGTGCGAGGATCCTGAGAGCCGCCGACGGGAACCCGCTGTTCATCGAGGAGATGCTTGCGATGGTGGACGAGGACGGCGGGCAGGGCGAGATCGTCGTGCCGCCGACGATCCAGGCGCTCCTGCAATCGCGGCTCGACCGACTCGGCCGCGGCGAGCGCGACATGATCGGCCGTGGTGCGGTCGAGGGGCAGGTGTTCCACCGCAGCACCGTGGTCGAGCTCGCGCCGGCGACCGAGCGCGACGAGGTCTCCACGCACCTCCTCTCGCTCGTACGCAAGGAGATGATCCGCCCCGACCAGCCCACCTACCCCGACGAGGAGGCATTCCGGTTCCGTCACCTCCTGATCCGCGACGCCGCCTACGACTCGCTGCCGAAGGAAACCCGAGCGGAGCTCCACGAGGCCTTCGCCGGCTGGCTCGACCAGCACGCAACGCTCGTCGAACAGGACGAGATCGTCGGCTACCACCTCGAACGCGCCTACCGCAACCGGGCCGAGCTCGACAGCGCCGACCCTCGACTCGACGGTCTCGCCCGGCGCGCCTCAGCGAGGCTTACCATTGGGGCTCTGGGCGCCAAGGAACGGGGCGACACGGGCGCTTTCTGTGGCCTGCTTCAGCGAGTCGCCGAACTCCTGCCAGAGGGAGACCCTCAGCGACTCGAGGCTCTGTTCGCGCTCAACTACCCACTCTGTACGGTGGGCCGCCAGGAGGAGGCGGTCGCCGGCGCGAGGGAGCTAGAGGCGTCTCGCGACTCACGGTTTCAGTCGTACGGGCACCTGGCCCAGACGGCTGTCGAGTGGTATTCGGGTCAGTTCAACGCCGAGCGGGCCGAGGCCCGAGTCGAGGTGGCCCGGAACGTGCTCACCGACCTCGAGGACGATCTTGGTCTTGCCTGGACGGGATTCAACGAGTTCTACATCGCATGGATGAGGTGCCATGCCGCTTCGGCCGCAGCCGCGGCGCTTCGAGCCGAGACGCACGCCCGAGCGGCCGGCGACGAGGTACTCGCGACACAAATACGGGGCTTGTGGGGTCTGGCGCTGTCATTCGGTCCTTCCCCCGTCGGCGAGGCAATCCAGGCAGCGCACGCGCTCCTCGACGGCGCAACGAACATCCTCGACAGAGCCGAGGCGCAGCGACTCGTCGGGAAACTCCTTGCGATGCGCGGCGAGATCGAGGAAGCGCGTGAGCATGTACGAGCAGGGCTCGAGGGCACTCGACAGGCGGGTCAGTTCGTCGAGGCTGCCGGCTATTCCATGATGACCGCGTTCGTCGAGACGCACGCTGGTGAGTCCAGCGCCGCCGAGGATCTGCTCCGACGCGGCGTCGCCGAACTCGACCGTCTTGGCAACCGCAGCTACCGCGGAACGGTAGCCCTGCAGCTCGCCGACGCACTCGTTTCCCGAGGTGCATACGAGGAGGCCACCCAGCTCTGCGCAGAGGTGCGTGAGTCGCTCAACAAGGACGACCTGACAGATGTTATTTTGATCGACTCCCTGGAGGGATTTCTCGCCGCCGCCGCCGGATCGGGCCCCGAGGGCGAGCGACTCTCCGACCGAGCAGTTGAGCTCGCCGATACGACCGACTTCTATGAAGCGAGAGCCAGAGCGTACGAATGGCACGCACGCACGCTCGCCCTCGTCGGCAAGCCGGCGGAGGCGCGTGAAGCCGCTGCCACAGCCCTTGCGCTCTACGAGGCAAAGGGCGACATCCCCGCTAGCGCATGGACGCGCGAGCTGCTCGACTCACTCTCCGCCTGACTCTCCGTCACGCTAGGATGGCCGCAGCGAAACGGGGAGCTCGGGCACGACCGGGCTGAGAGGGTGGCTCGACGCGCCACCGACCCGCAGAACCTGATCTGGGTAATGCCAGCGGAGGTATGCGCGTGAAGCCCGAGACCATCGTCGTCGTTGCCGGAGGGCA
>JANOFZ010000240.1:0-1822 GCA_031413935.1 Thermoleophilia bacterium
TCGCCCAGTACAGCCACTCGCGCGGCTGCTCCATCACCGGTGGGTACGTCTACCGGGGCTCGGCCGTCCCGGCAGCGGCAGGCCGGTACTTCTACGGCGACTACTGCAGCGGCACGATCTGGTCGTTGAAGCTCGTCAACGGCGCCGCTCGCCAGATTCGGGTCGAGCCGTTCAGCGTCAAGAGCCTGACGTCGTTCGGTGAGGACAACGCAGGAGAGCTCTACGCCGTCTCGGGCGACGGCACCGTGTACCGCCTGACGTCCTAGCCAACCTCCGAACGGTCGTGAGCGGCGCGATCCCATCGCGTCCGTCTCCATAGGATGACCCCGATCGTCACTCCGATCGTGTCGATCACCACGTCGTACCAGGCAGCATGGCGTCCGCGGACGAAGTGCTGGTGGAGCTCGTCGGAGACGGCGTAGAGACCGCCGATCACGATCGCGAGGCGCGGCCGGGCCAACGCGCGTTGCAGAAGAGCGCCGAGGACGGCGTACTCGCTCAGGTGCGCAACCTTGCGCAGCACCAGATCCCAGGTGCCGAGACCGGTTCCAAGACTCGGCACCGAGGAGAAGGCGAAGATGATCGCCGCCATGAGGACGACGGGCGCCCAGAGGCGGAAGGATGCTGCCGACACCACCCGATGATAGGCTCCAGCTTCACAAGGGAGCGCGGTGAGGGAATCCGGTGCAAATCCGGGACGGTCCCGCCGCTGTAAGAGGAGTTGCTCGCCCGCCGAAACGCCACTGGCGCACCGGGGAACCGGTTGCCGGGAAGGCGGTGGGAGAGGGAGCCTCGAGTCAGAAGACCTGCCGCCTCCTCCATATCGAACCCCTCGTGGAAGGAGGATTCGTGGCACGACGTTTGATCGTTCTCGTGACCGTCATCGGTCTCGTTCTCTCGCTCGCAGCTACGGCTCTCGGCGCGTCCGTCACGGTGCGCGTCGAAGGAAAGACACAGTCGATCTTCGGATCGGTGCCCCGCAAGGTCGAGGCGCCGAACGCGTTGGTCGCGCTCGACGCCGCCGGCATCTTCGGTGAGTTCTACGTGCAGGTGACGCAGTCGTCGTTCGGGCCGTATGTCAGCCAGATCGGCCGCTACCCGGGCGCGGGTGCCTCTGGATGGGTCTTCAAGGTCAACGGGGCGTCGCCGCCCGTGGGTGCGGATCAGGTAACGCTCAAGGATGGTGACGAGGTGCTGTGGTACTACGCCACCTTCTCCGATACGGGCGGCCCTGCAACGCTCGCGCTCAAGACGACGACGGCGAACTGTTACGCCGTCACGTCGTTCAACGACGCCGGCAAGGCCGCGCCTGCAGCGGACGCGCAGGTGCGCGTCGACGGGCGTCGGTTCAAGGCCAACGCGGCCGGCAAGGTGTGCGTCGGCCGCCACGTCGGCCTCGTCCGCGCATACGCCGTCGGTGCGGTTCGGTCGAACGCCGTGAAGTGAGCCGACGGCTCTCCATCGGGCTCCTTCTCGCCGTCCTCGCGCTCGCGGGGTGCGGTGGGGAGGGGCCGACGGCCGCCGATGGGACGGCTCGTCTCTGGGTCACCCGGGATCGTGGCGCCAGCGTGCTCGTCGACATGGAGGTTCCCGCGGGACAGTCGCTCTTGCGTGCCCTGAAGTCGGAAGCGAAAGTGGAGACCCGCTACGGCGGCGGCTTCGTGCAGTCGATCGACGGGATCGAGGGGAGCGCTCGCCGTCACGAGGACTGGTTCTGGTTCGTGAACGGTCTCGCCGGCGATCGCTCTGCCGCGTCCTACCGTCTCCGCGACGGCGATATCGCCTGGTGGGACTACCGTGATTGGTCGCGCGACGCGGACAC
>JANOFZ010000241.1:0-4128 GCA_031413935.1 Thermoleophilia bacterium
CGCGCGCCGAGACCGCCACCGAGGTCGTGGGTGACGCCGTCGGCCGGGCCGACGACGGTCGTGACTTCCTGTGTGCCCATATGAACTCTCCTTCATTGACGTACGGTATTGTACGATGAAATAAGAATAGGGGAGTTCTCGCCCTGTGTCAAATTCGTTTATCATCGATGTACGCGAAATGACCGAGAAGCGCACGTATACGAAGCACCGCCGCGCCGAGAGCGAGGCCGAGACGCGCGCCCACATCATCGAGGCCACGGTCGCCCTCCACGAGGAGGTCGGCCCTGCGCGGACGACGATCGCCGCAATCGCCGAGCGGGCCGGAGTGCACCGCCCAACCGTCTACCGGCACTTTCCGACCGTCGAGGGACTCCTGGGCGCCTGTTCCGGGCACTGGGTCGAGCTGCATCCGCCCCCGGATCCCGCATCCTGGGCTGCGGTCGACGACCCCGACGAGCGCCTGTGCCGTGCGCTCGACGAGCTCTTTGCCTACTACGAGGCGACCGAGGCGATGACCCGCAACGTGTTGCGCGATGCCGCCGTGATGCCCGAGTTGGAGATCTATGGCGATCAGTTCCGCGAGTACTTCGCCGCCGTCACCGAGGTGCTGCTCGCGGGTCGCGCCGCCGACTCGCTGCTCGAGCCGGCGCTCACCCTCGCGACGGCGTTCGAGACGTGGCAGACGATGACGCAACGCGCGGACCTCGAGCGAGCCGGAGCTGTCGCACTGGCAGTGGCTCTCGTCAACGGCGTGACTCGAGCAACGGACGCGACCACCCCCATCCCCCGAAGGAGAGACGTCGATGGACGACACGATTCCCACTGAGTTCGAGGTTCTCGACGACCGCTTCCGAGGTTGCGACGGCGACAGCACCGTCGAGCGCCTCTACACGGGCTGCCGCTGGGCCGAAGGGCCGGTCTACGTGCCCGCTGGCCGCTACCTCGTCTGGAGCGACATCCCGAACGACCGCATGCTGCGCTGGGACGAGACGACGGGCGCCGTCGGCGTCTTCCGGCAGCCCGCCGGGTACACGAACGGCGGCACGCTCGACCGGGAGGGTCGGCTGATCAGCTGTGAGCACGGGGGCCGGCGCGTGTCGCGCACCGAGCACGACGGCTCGATCACCACCATCGCCGACAGCTTCGACGGGAAGCGGTTGAACAGCCCGAACGACGTCGTCGTCCGCTCCGACGGGTCGGTCTGGTTCACGGACCCGGCCTACGGAATCGACAGCGACTACGAGGGGCACAAGGCGGAGAGCGAGATCGGCGCGTGCAATGTCTACCGCGTCGACGGGGTCACGGGCGCGTGCAGCATCGTCGGCGACGATTTCGTCCGCCCGAACGGGCTCGCCTTCTCCCTCGACGAGTCGTCGCTCTACATAGCCGACACGCGAGCAGGGCACGTCCGGGTCTTCTCCGTTACGGCTGACGGCACCCTCTTCGACAGTCGCGTGTTCGCCGAGTGCTCCGAGGGAGTGTTCGACGGGATCCGCCTCGACGGGGAGGGACGCGTGTGGGCAGCTTCCGGGCCTGCCGTGCACTGCTTCCACCCGGACGGCACGCTGATCGGCAGGCTCGGCCTCCCGGAGCCGGTGTCGAACCTCGCGTTCGGAGGGCCGAAGCGGAATCGGCTGTTCATCACCGCGTCGATGTCGGTCTACTCGCTCCTGACGACCGTGACCGGTGCGGCCCCGCTGTGGCAGCAGTGCGTGGGCGCTCGTCGTTCGGATGGCTAGAAGCATGAGAAAGGCCCCGAGAGCGTGAACGCGCGGCCCCGACATCGTGTCAGGCCGCGTCCGGTGCGACGCACTCCACCCGCGCTATCTCGTAGTCCTTCGCGTAGCGGATCCGCTTGCGCTGGCCGTTCTGTGGAGGCGTGACGCGCAGGTACGCCCGGTCGAGCGGGAGCGCTTCAATCGGGATCAGGTAGACACCACCCGTCTCGCGGCAGTACACGGCGAAGTGATCCACCTGTCCCTGATAGTGGCGCTGCGTCGGTTTCTCGTTCGGGTGGTGGGCATAGGAGCTCGCTGTTGCGAACTCCACGGCTCCGAGTCGCATTCTTCCGGTCTTGCACTGAACGCGAAGCAACCGTTTGCCGTCATCGAGGATGAGGTCGTAGCGCGTGTTCTCGCCAAACGGCGTCGCGACTTGGTATCCGGATTCGTGCAGCGCGAGCATGACTGCCAGCGTGGTGTGGTCGCCAACATCCTTCGGGTGCTTCATGAGTCCATGCTACGATGTTGCTCGGACGGACAACAATCCGAGCGCGGAGACCACGGCTAGATATGCCGATGGGAAGAAGCCGGAGAAGGGATTCGAACCCTTGGCCCCGCGCTTACAAGGCGCGTGCTCTGACCAGCTGAGCTACTCCGGCGACCGCCACATCGTAGACGCCGCGAAAGAAACGGTTCTCCGGCACCTGCACGTTCGGGAGACGGGCGACCGATTACCCAGGTACCATTTTTTGCGGAGCGGTCGGCGTCCGACGATGGGTGTCGCCTCCATCCTCGCAAAGGAAGAGCAAGGAGGTAACCGATGGCGGAGGAAAAGCCACGGGCACCGCGTGCCCGCAAAAAGACAACGGAAGCAGACAAGGAAGCCGTCGTAGGCAAGGCGTCAGTCAAGCGTTCCTCGGGAACCAAGGCCACCGCGTCAGCCGCCAAGGCGACCACGAAGAAGAAGGCGCCCGCGACGCCGCGGGTGAAGAAGAGCCAGCCGGTGGTCGTCGAGCCGGCTGATGTCGCGACCCTGGCGTACCTGCTCTGGGAGCGGGGCGAGCCAGGCGACGCCGCCGAGCACTGGTCGCGCGCAGAGCAGGAGCTCAAGGCAGCCTGAGGCGTCACGCAGAACCGACCTGAACGGCGGTCGCCTCGCCCACGGGCGCGGTGACCGCCGTTCAGTGGGGAAGAGCTCAGGCAGCGATCCGCGCCGGCTCCGCCTCGATCACCGGGGCGTCGACCGACCGCTCGTGCTCGAGCGTCGGCAGCCACTCGAGCCACGTCGGGAGATACCAGTTCCACTCGCCGAGGAGCTTCATCGTCGCGGGCAGCAGCACCGCCCGCACGATCGTGGCGTCGATCAGGACGGCGGCCGCGAGACCGATGCCCATCTCCTTCATGTCGATGATCGGCATCAGCGCGAACACACCGAAGACGAACACCATCACCACGGCAGCGCTCGTGACGACGCCGGCAGTGGAGCGGATGCCCTTCTCGATGGCCTCCTCGGTGCTCATGCCCCGGTCGAAGTACTCCTTCACCCGGCTGAGGATGAACACGTGGTAGTCCATCGAGAGCCCGAACAGGATCACGAACAGGAACATCGGCAGCCACGAGGCGATGCCACCATTTTGCTGGAAGTCGAGCAGGTTCGAGCCCCAGCCCCACTGGAAGACGGCAACCAGCAGGCCGTAGGCAGCAGCCACGGACAGCAGGTTCATCAGGATCGCCTTGATCGGGATCACGATCGAGCGGAACGAAACGAGCAGGAGCACGAACGCGAAGCTGAGCACGAAGACGAAGACGAGTGGGGCCGATGACTTCATCTTCTCGGTCCAGTCCTTCGACGCAGCCGTGTCACCCGTGACCGCGTACTCGACGCCCGCGACCGTGCCGACCGTGGCCGGGAGGATCTCAGTCCGGAGCGTGTCGAGGGCAGCGTTCGAGGCCGCATCCGTGCCGCCCCCGACGAGGGGGATCGCGACCCGGATCACCCTGCCGTTAGGCGATGTCTCCGTGTAGATGGGGTCGAGGGCCTGGCCGGAGGCGAGTGCCTTGGTCTTCAGATCGCGCACCGCCGCCTGGAGAGCGGGATCCGACGCGTCGCCCTTGATCGCCACGATTGCGGGCGTCGCTCCACCCGGGAACGCGTCCTGCACCTTGTTGTAGTCCTGCACTTCCTCGAGTGACTTGGGCATCGCCTCGAGGCCGGACTGGCTCGTGCGCAGGTTGATCGCGGGAAGCGCCAGAAGCACGAGCACCGCCGTCGCAGCGATCGCCGAGATGAGCGGCCTCCGCAGCACGACGCCGAGGATCGCGCCCCACATCCGTCCCTGACCGTCGCCACGCTTGAGGCGCGAGACGAACGGGATGCGCACCTTGTCGACGCGGTCGCCGAGCCAGG
>JANOFZ010000242.1:0-10586 GCA_031413935.1 Thermoleophilia bacterium
GTCGTCGCAAGGAATTCTCGCCTCGTCTCGTCGTCGAGATCCTCGTCAGCCAGGAGCTCGAGAAAGCCGGCGAGAGAGAAAAGCGGTGTGCGGAGCTCGTGGGATGCATTCGCGACGAACTCCTTGCGGGCCAGATCGAGCTCGGCCAGCTGGATCCGCATCCGATCGACCGAGCTCGCGAGCTGTCCCACCTCGTCGTTGCCGCGGTCGACGAGGGACTCGTCGAAGGCGCCCTCGGCGATCCGGTCAGCGGCCTTCTGGATCCGGCCGAGGCGGCGAGCGTGGACAGTTGCCACGGCAAAACCGAGCGTAGCGGCAATCAGGAGGGCCAGGATCGTGGCATACAGCAGGCGTCGCTTGACGAGGGCAACTGTCGCGAGCTGATCCTCGAGCGAGCTCGAGAGAAGCATCACGTTTCCGGTCGAGAGCAGGGTCGTGGCGACCTCGGCGTACTCCCGCCCATTGCGCGCGATCCTCGCCCTCACGATCCCAACGCCCTTTGCCGCTTCGATCGCCGCCGGGTCGTTCTCGATCTCGAACCGGCCAACGGGGGATGAGTCGGCGAGAGAGCGGAGCACCTCGTTGCGCGGTGGATCCGTGACGTCGAAGACGACGACCCTCGCGTTCGAGACGAATGCCGAGGCGTCCACGAAATCGTCGAGGCGCTGCTGATTGAGCGCGTAGTTGACCGCGAGTGCCTCTGCGTCACCCTGCAACTGATCGAGCTTCGCGTCGACGAGACGAAGCTCGAGCGAGGGGACAACGATCGCGTAGGCCGCGAGAAGGGCGCCGCCAACGATGCCGAGCAGCGCCAGCGCCAGCTTGACGCGGATGCCGCCCGGGATGCTCATCCGTCCCGGAAACGGTATCCGGCGC
The DNA here is from genome assembly GCA_031413935.1 of Thermoleophilia bacterium. Classification (GTDB taxonomy): domain Bacteria; phylum Actinomycetota; class Thermoleophilia; order Gaiellales; family Gaiellaceae; genus Gaiella. Next base: position 877 of record JANOFZ010000242.1, read on the forward strand.
CGCGGACCGTGAGAATCAGCTCCGGTTCGCGGGACTCCACCTCGATCTTCTCGCGCAGGTGCCGGACGTGGACGTCAATCGTGCGTGGCTCGCGGTAGTCGGCACCGCCACGCAGCCGCTCGAGTAACTGTCGGCGCGAATAGACGACACCGGGGTTCGCGGCGAGCAGGGCGAGCAGTTCGAATTCGACAAATGTCAACTGGGCGAGCTCGCCCCGTACTTCGACCGTTCGCCGTGGCAGATCGATCCGCACATCGCCCCGATCGATCGTCTCCTCCCGCTTGCCGCCCAGGTGGGGAGTCGCAGCGCGACGGAGGACCGCGCGGACGCGACTCCGGAATTCACGGATGAGAAACGGCTTCGTGATGTAGTCGTCAGCGCCCAGCTCGAGCCCGAGCACCTTGTCGAGCTCGTCGTCGCGGGCCGTGAGCATGATGATCGGCACGGTGCTCTCCGCTCGGAGCCGCTTGCACACCTCGAGACCGTCGAGCTTTGGGAGCATGATGTCGAGCACGACGAGGTCGATCTCCTCCTCACCGAAGCGACGGAGGGCCTCCTCGCCGTCACGGGCGGGCACGACCCGATACCCATCTCGCTCGAGCGGGTACGTGAGGAGCTTCTGAATGGCTTCCTCGTCGTCGACGAGCAGGATGGTTGGCGTCTCGGGCATCGTCGTTGTCACTCGATTCGGGGCTGCGTGCCCGGCAGGTCGTACTATAGCCCCCGTCGTGGCGACCCCAGACTCAGCGAGGCGGCGGGGCCGAAGATCGCAAACGGGTGTGGGTGCGCCCGGGCCGCAACGCCGGCCGAGAAAGAGAAGAACAGACCAGCCGATCAACGGTCGCCTTGTGCGCCGCGCGTGCCTGCTCCTTGCGTTCCCACTCCTCGTCCTCGCGTTCACGATCGCAAGCCCCGGGCCCTTCCCCGCCCCGACGCTCCCTCCCGCGTTCGACGGTGGCTCGGCGACCCAGCTCGCGACAGAGCTCGCGCGAGACTTCCCCGACCGCGAGCCGGGAACCGAGGGCGCCCTTGGCGCGACGGGTTGGGTCAAGGAGCGTCTTGCCCTCTACGGGCTTCCGGCTGCCGAAGACGCATGGGACGAGACGATTCCCGGGCTCGGCAAGGTGCGGCTCAGGAACCTGGTCACCGTCATCCCCGGCGCAAGCTCGGATGCGATCCTCTTTCTGGCGCATCGCGACAACAACGGCACCGGTCCCGGTGCCAACGACAACGCCTCGGGAACGGCCGCCTTGATCGAGCTCGAGCGAGGATACGGTCGCCTCGGCACGATCGCGGGCCGGCCGAAGCCCGATCACACGCTGATCTTCCTCTCCTCTGATGGCGGCGCGTTCGGGGGCTTCGGCGCCGAGCGATTCGCGTCGAGCTCACCTCTCCGGGAGAGCGTCCGCGCAGTCGTCTCGCTGGATGCGCTTGCCGGCTCGGCTCGACCCCGGCTCGAGATCGCAGGGCTCGCGCCGAGATCGCCGGCTCCGGCGCTCGTCCGCACCGCCGATCTGCAAGTGACCTCCCAGCTCGAAGAGTCACCGGCTCGGCCCGGCTGGCTCGTTCAACTCGTCAATCTCGGCATTCCGTTCGGGTATGGCGAACAGGCACCGTTCCTCGGCCGTGCGATCTCGGCACTCCGCCTGACCACCGCCGATGACGGAGGTGGGGACGCGGCGACCGATACCGCGCCACGGCTCGATCGTCCTCAGTTCGTCCGGCTCGGCCGCGCCGCAGAGGCCATCCTCGCGTCCCTCGACAACGGCATCGACCTCGCCGGTGGGACGAACGGCTACGTCTATCTCGGAAGCCGCATCGTCCGTGGCTGGGCGATCGAGTTCGTCCTCCTGGTTTCCCTGATTCCGTTTCTCGTCGGCGTTGTCGACCTTCTCGCGCGCATCCGGCGGCGGCGGCTGCCCCTCGCGGGCGCCTGGCGCGCACTCCGGATGCGCGTGGGCGTGTGGCTCTGGATCGGGTTCGTGGTCGGGGTCGTCGCCCTCGCCGGTGTCTTCCCTCGGGGATCGGCCCTGCCGCCACCGCCCGACAGCCCCGCCGTCACCGACTGGCCCATCGTTGGTCTAGCGCTCATCGGAGCGGCTGCCGCCTTCGGCTGGTGGCTTACCCGAGGCGCGCTCGCCCCGCGTATCGAGCCACGTCCGGAGGAGGTGCTGGCAGGCTATGCAGTGTCACTTCTTGCGCTCGGCGCGATCGCGATCGCCACCGCGATGATCAGTCCCTACGCCCTGCTCTTCGTCGTTCCCTCACTGTACGCATGGCTCTGGCTGCCCCAGGTCGGCGCCGGTGGTGGCTGGCTCCGCGATTGCCTGTACGGCATCGGGCTCGTCGGGCCAGCGCTCGCGCTCGTCGCCGTCGGAACCCAGCTCGAGCTCGGACTGAACACACCGCTGTACCTCGTATCGCTGATGACCCTCGGCCTCGTTTCGTGGCCGACCGTGCTCGTGCTGATCGCGTGGGCCGCGGTCGCCGCGCAGCTCGGTGCCCTTGCGTCGGGCCGGTACGCGCCGGTCGCCGCCCGACGATCGGCCGCGAGCGACCCTCGGCCCGAATCGTTGCGCCAGTAAACACGCGGGGGAGATGGCGCAGCCTCTCCCGGGAGGGAGCACGGCGGCGACCGACCTCTGCTGCAGACAGGCGTACCACTGCGAGAGATCGATCTAGAGCGGAAGAAAACGAACGCGTGAACCGGCAGCGATAGAGCCCGACCCACGTGGAATCCAGACGAGCCCGGTAGCTGCCGTCGTGTGCGCGATCATGTGCGACTCCTGGCCGACACTCGGCTCGACGAGGGCGCCGTCATCGCCCCAGCTCACCCGCGCCCGCACGAAATCGTCCCGTTCGGGACGCTGCGGGATCGCAGCGGCCAGGGTGCCGGGCCGAAACGGTGGCGCCGGATCGAGGCGCCCGCTGAGGGCGAGCAGGGCCGGGCGAACGAAGAGCAGGCACCCGACGAGAGCCGAAACAGGATTGCCCGGCAAGCCGAAGACGAGTGTCCGTCCACGACACCCGAACGCAAGAGGCTTGCCCGGGCGCATCGCAACGCCCCAGAACACCTCCTCGACGCCCAGGCGTGCCTGCACGCGGCGGACGAGGTCGTGCGGTCCGACGGAGACCCCGCCCGACGTGACGACGACGTCCGACCCGAGTGCCTCCTCGAGCGAAGCTGCATGGGCCTCCTCCGTGTCCTCGGTCGCTGCGAGTCGCACGATCATGGCACCCGCGGCCTCCATCACAGCGGCGAGCATGACGCCGTTCGACTCGTAGATCTGGCCCGGGGCCAGCACGTCGCCCGGGGGGCGTAGCTCCGTCCCCGTGACGACGATCGTCACACGTGGCAGTCGGTGGGCCAGCACGCTCTCGATTCCGCACGCCGCCAGCGCACCGAGGCGCGCGGGCGTGAGCACGTCCCCGGGGGAGACGAGCGCCGACCCGATCCGGACATCTCCGCCCGGCTCGCGAATGTTGTCGCGCGACGGTGCGAGCTCCGGGATCGAGACCGCATCACCGTCCACCTCTACTCGCTCGACGGGAACGACCGTGTCGGCGCCATCTGGAACGACGGCGCCCGTCGAGATCTCGATCGCCTCGCGTGCTCCAACCGGCAACGGCGCGGGCCGGCCCGCAGCGGCACGGCCGACGATCGCAAGTGTGCCGGGGAGGTCGGCAGAGCGAACTGCATATCCGTCCATCGACGAACTGCGAAACGGCGGTACGTCAACCGCCGAGACCACGGTTTCAGCGCTCACACGGGCCGCCGCGTGCGCGACGATCACCCGCTCGGCAGGGAGCACCTCGATGCGGCCGAGAATGCGAGCAAGGGCCTCGTCGACGGAGAGCAGGTCGTTCACGAATCTCACGCTACACCAGTTGCACGGGGTACCCTCGCGTCGTGATCTCGGTCGTCATTCCCGTTCACAACGAGGAACAAAGCGTCGCCCTGCTCTACGACGAGCTCGCGGCCGTGTTCGCGGGTGAGGATCTCGCCTTCGAAGCGGTCTTCGTCGACGATGGTTCCACGGACGGGACGTTCGGGGTGCTGACCCGCCTGCACGATGCGAACGACAATGTCCGCGCCGTCCGTTTCCGACGGAACTTCGGCAAGGCAGCCGCCCTCGACGCCGGATTTAAGGAGGCGACGGGCGACATCGTCGTGACGATCGACGGCGACCTGCAGGACGACCCGGCCGAGATTCCCCGCCTCCTCGCCCGTCTCGACGAGGGGTACGACCTCGTCTCGGGCTGGAAGACGAAGCGACGCGACCCCTTCACGCGACGCATCCCCTCGAAGCTCTTCAACGCGGTTGCCGGCAGGGTGTCGGGGATCCGTCTCCACGACATGAACTGCGGTCTCAAGGCATACCGGGCCGAGGTCCTGGAAGGGCTGAGCCTCTACGGCGAGCTCCATCGCTACATCCCCGTACTCGCTCACTACCGCGGCTATCGCATCACCGAGCTCCCCGTCAACCATCGTCCGCGTGAGCACGGGAGCTCGAGCTACGGCGTCGAGCGGTATGTCCGCGGCTTCCTCGACCTGCTCACAGTGACGTTCATGGGCCGCTACAGCCACCGTCCGCTGCACCTCTTCGGAGGACTCGGCCTGGGCGCGGGCGCGCTTGGCTTCGCCATCCTCCTCTATTTGACAGTTGTCAAACTAGCAGGGAACGCTATCGGGCAGCGGCCGCTTCTCACCCTCGGCGTCCTGCTCGTCGTGGTCGGCATTCAGCTGCTGTCGCTCGGACTCCTCTCCGAGCTGATCACGAGCCACCACGAGGAACGCTCGGGTGCGCCCGACCGGGCTGCCCGGTTTGTCGACGAAGTGCTGCGCTAGTGCGGCCACTCCGGTTGTTTCTTTCGAGACACAATGTTGGCGACGGCGGGCGCGGTCGGTTGATGCGGGCGACCGCTTTGCGGCCGGTGGCGCGGTGAAAGTCCTGTACTTCGGGACGTACGACCGGGCCTATCCCCGGAACGCCCAGGTGATCTCCGCGCTCCGCGCAGCCGGCGTCGAGGTGGCCGAGCAGCACCGTCCGGTGTGGGAGCGTCGCCACAACTGGAAGGTCGGCTTTCGGCAGATCGCGCGCGTCGCGGGCGCCGAGCGCAGTCTCCGTCACACGGGTGGCGTCGGGCTCGATGCGGACGCGCTGATCGTCGGGTATCCCGGTCACTTCGACCTCCCGGCGGCAAAACGGGTGGCGCGAGGACGGCCGGTGATCTTCAATCCGCTCGTCTCGCTCCACGATACCGTGGTCGGCGATCGCGGGCGGTACCGACGGGGGTCGGCCGCCGCGGGGATCGTGCACCTCGTCGACCGGCGGGCGTTCCGTCGCGCCGATGTCGTCGTCGCCGACACGGACGCGCATGCCCGGTTCTTCCGAGAGGAGTTCGGTCTGGCTGCCGAATGTGTCGAGGTGTGCTTCGTCGGAGCGGAGGACCGGCTCTTTCACCCCGGCTACCAGCCCGAGCGAGCATTCCATGCCCTCTTCGTTGGCAAGCTCATCCCCTTGCACGGGCTGGAGACGATCCTCGCAGCGGCCGCGATGGTGCCGGAGATTCGCTTCCGCATGATCGGCAGCGGCCAGCTCGAGTCGCTCCTGGCCGAGCGGCCGGGCAACGTCGACTGGATTCCCTGGGTCGAGTACGACGACCTCCCCGCCGAGATCCAGTCCGCCGGCTGCGCGCTCGGCATCTTTGGCACCGGCGCCAAGGCCGCGCGCGTGATTCCCAACAAGGCGTTCCAGGCACTTGCCTGCGCTACCCCGCTCATTACGGCCGATACACCCGCCGCCCGCGAGTTGCTCACCGACGGGCGGGATGCGCTTCTCGTCCCACCGGGTGACCCGACGGCGCTCGCGCACGCTGTCCGGCGCCTGGCCGCCGACCCCACAGGCCGCGCCCGACTCGGAGCCGCCGGGCGTGCAACCTACGAGGAACGGGCCGATGAGACGACACTCGGTCTCCGATGGCGCAACATCGTCGAGCGGGCGATCGCCGCGGCGTGACGCGTTCTCGAAGCCTCCTCTGGCTCGCTGTTAGCGCGTTCGCGGCGGGCATGTCCATGCTCTCTGTGCAGCAGCAGCGTGCGTTCGAGACGGGGCGATTCGATGTCGGGAACCTCACCCAGGTCGTCTGGTCGACCGCGCACGGCCGATTTCTCGAGATGACCGACGTTCACGGTGAGCAGATCTCCCGGCTCGGTGCGCATTTCGATCCGATCGTCGTCCTACTCGTCCCGTTGTGGTGGATCTGGCCGAGCCCCGAGCTCCTCCTCGTCGTGCAGGCAGTCGCCGTCGCGCTCGGAGCCGTTCCCGTCTACCTGCTTGCGCGAAAGCACCTTCACGGCGAACGTGCCGGGCTGACGTTCGCCGTCGTCTACCTGCTCTATCCACCGACGCAGTGGCTTGTCGTCGACGACTTCCATCCCGTCGCCTTCGCGACGCCACTGCTGCTCGCAGCGATCTGGTTCCTCGACGAGAAGCGGCTATTGCCTTTTGCTGTCTGCGCCGGAGCGGCGTGCCTGACGAAGGAGCAGATCGGCTTCGTCGTGGCAATGCTCGGGGTCTGGTATGCCGTTGCTCATGGTCGCCGCGTTGCAGGGGCCGTAATTCTTGCCTCCGGAACGGCGGTCGCGGCTCTGGCAATCGCCGTCATCGTCCCCCTGTACGCCCCGGGCGGAGGATCGCCTTTCGAGGGACGCTACGAGGCAGTAGGGGGATCGCCTGGAGGGATCATTCGGGGCGCGTTCCAGCACCCGCTCCGTCTGCTCGAAGCGCTGACCGAGCATCGCGATCTCGCGTACCTGCTCGACCTGTTGGCACCGCTCGCCGGCCTCTCGCTCCTTTCGCCGCTCCTCGCCGCAAGCGCACTCCCGGAGATAGCGATCAATCTCCTCTCCGGAACCCGTACCCAGACCTCGATTCACTTTCATTACACGGCCGGGGCGATCCCGGGGCTCGTGGCAGCGGCAGTGCTCGGGGCGGCGAAGGTGGAGCGGCGCTGGCCGGGCGCGTCACCCACCCTCGGAAAGGTGCTGGTTGCGGTCGTACTCGTGGCCGGCGTCATCCTCGGGCCCCTCCCGATCTGGGCTCACGTGCCGTTCGGCTCGACGCTCGCGACCGCTGATCACGTCGTGACCTCGCACGATCGGGCCGCTGCACGGGTATTGCGTGTGATCCCCGCGGGGGTTCCGGTGAGCGCGACCAACACGCTCGGCGCGCATCTCTCCGAACGCGAGCGTGTTTTCAGTTTTCCGGTCATCCGCGAAGCGCACTGGGTGGCGTTGGATTTAACGCGGCCCAGCCATCTCGACAACGGCCCGGGAACTCGGTTCCCGGCGGCCTACGCACGATTTCGGAGGAGCGGCCAATGGGTCGTGGTGCGCGAGGAGGACGGAGTTGTCGTCTTCACGCGTGCACCTTAAACGTCTAGTCCTCTAGTGGTCTAGACCGGAACTGTCTGTGGTAGCAAGTAAAGACACAAGACGAGGCAGGTTGCGAGTGCCGGCGTGTCCTCGTCTGCGGCCGCGAGGGGGACGGCCCAGGCGAGATACCAGACCGCGAGATAGGGCGTCGTGACGAGCACGAGACAGGCGGCGAGGCCGAGCCTTGCACGACCGCGGCCCGCCTCACGGACGAGCCACGCAAACCCTGCCACAAACACCACAACCGCAAGCCCGAGCGCCAACCCTCCCGGGAGCCCGAGTTGCTCGAGTCGGTGAGGTATCGCGTAGCTCGTCTCGAGAGCGGCGTTGCCGGCGAGGGGGAAGATCGCGAGAGGCCAGGAGAAGCCGTAGAGCACGGTCGCCGTTGCCGCGACCGCAATCGCGGCGATCGCGAAGCCGCGGTGGCCCGTTTGCCTGCCTGACGCGCGCGCTTCGACGGCCCGGAGCGCCAGGAAGAGGATCGGCACCCACTTGATCGTGATCGCAAGTACCCACATCACGCCGGCGGCCTGCAGGCGCCGCGACGCCGCGAGGGCGAGCGCTGCCAGAATGAGCGCACCGACCCAGGCATCGTTGTGCCCTCCTCCGGCTGCGTGGATTGCGAGTACCGGATTCCAGCCGACGAACGCGATCGCGAACACCCTTCGCCGAGCGAGGCGGCCTGCCAGAAGCGCCGACACAAAGGCGGCAAGCGCCGCGAGCGTCTTGTACCCCCACGCTGCAACGTCTTCCGAATCGCCAGCGACCGCGGCGAGCGGTTCGGACACGACCGTGAAGGCCGGCCCGTAGACGCTCGTCGTGTCGAGCCAGGCGCTTCCCATCCACGGGAGAGCGGGGTTCTCGGGGAACTGCTCCGGCGCTTCGGCGTACGGGTTTCCGCCTCCCGTCGAGCCGATCCACCCGTACGACCAGTACGACCACGCATCCGTGGAGAGAAGCAGAGGCGCAGCGACCGGAACGAACTGGATCGCAGCCGCGAGGATGATGACCGTCCGTGCCGATGTCGGCACGGACCGGATCGCTGCGAGCGCGACGAGATACGTCGCAAACGCTCCGAGCAGAAGGACGAGGAACCACGGCGCCGCGCCCCCGACAGTGCCGCCCTGAAGCGGCACGAGCGGCGAGTCGGTCTGCCACGCGAGCGCGCAGGCTCCCGTGACGAGTGCGAACGTCGCCGCTCCGGCCGGAACCGCGGCCGACCGCGTCACGGGCTCTTGGGCGTCTTGGCCGGTGCCGAGGGCGGCGGGGCCGTTGTCTCCGCCGGAGTGGTCTCGGTCGTCTCGGTCTCGGTGCTGGTCGTCGGCGCGACGTAGAGCGGGTCGTAGCTGAGCGCGAGCGGCCCGCGTTGGAAACGCTGATACACAGGCGGGGTCTTCGGCTCGGGGAACTCCCTCACGGGCCGCAGACCGATCGTGCGCTCCATGAGTCGCCGCCAGATCTCGGCCGGGAAGCTACCCCCCGAGACAGCGATGCCGTGAACGTTTTCCATCGGGATCTCGCCGGCCGCGTAGCCCATCCAGACGGCCGTGGCAAGCTCAGGCGTGTACCCGACGAACCAGGCGTCCGCGTGCTTGTCTGTCGTCCCCGTCTTCCCGGCGGCCGGGCGACCGAACCCCGCTCTGACACCCGTGCCATAGCTCACGTTGTCCTCGAGAATCTCGGTGACTTTCGCGGCGACGCCGTCAGGTATCACGCGGGCCTGGTTCGGCTCGCCCCAACCGGCGGTTGTGTCCTCTTTCCCGTTTGGCAGGACGACTTTGCGGATCGCCGTCGGTTCCGAATAGATGCCACCCGCGGCAAGCGTCGCGTACGCGGACGCCATATCGAGCGGAGAGACGGCCACCGATCCGAGCCCCATCGCCGGGACGTACTGACCTCCCACCTCGAGCGGCGAACGCACCCCGAGCTTGCGAGCCGTCTTGCCGACCTGCTCGGGTCCGACGTCCAGGGTCAGCTGGGCGTACACGGCATTGTCCGAGCGGAGTGTCGCTCGTGAGACCGATGTCCAGCCGTTATAGCTCGAGTCGTAGGTCTTCACACACCACCAGGATCCGTCATCGCAATTGCCGTCGGGGACGGGCCGATAGGTGAACGGAGCAGACACGTAATAGCTCGAGTCCGGATCGATCCCCTTCTCGATCGCAGCCGCGAGCACGAACGTCTTGCCGACGCCCGTGGCGACGTCGATCACGCACTCGTAGGGCGGCGGGCGCTCTTCTATCTCGTAGTACTGCGCGGCGGTGTAGACGAT
>JANOFZ010000243.1:0-3529 GCA_031413935.1 Thermoleophilia bacterium
AGAACCTGGCGAGCCAGGTGGGTGCGCTGTCAGCCTCTGGCAAAGCCTCCGCCGAACACACGCTCCCTTGATGAGTCTTGGTTCACGTTGAAACTCCGGGCCACGCACAGGGTCGAGCACACGGATTCTACTGCGCATCAAGCCTCTGGGCGAACACGGCCGAGACGAGCCCTGTTTGGGGCCGCAGCGACTACCCCTCCGCCGGGGCGGCGAACCGCCAGTCGATCTCCTGCGTCCCGTCGAGCCCGAGCTCACGTGCAAGCCGCTCCGTGAACTCGAACTGGCGGCCGGCACTCTTCAGCTTGTTGTCGATCACCTCGGTGAAAACCGTCTCGTCGCCGAAACGGATCAGCAGCTTTGCGCCGCAAGGGAGCACCGGGTGCGAGACGCCGTAGGAGTTGCTTGTCAGAATCAGCCCGCACGATGTGCGTTCTGCATCCCCGGCCTGTCCACGTGACGCTGCGAGGGCCGAGTACCAGCCGCCGCCAGCAGCAACGGCACCTGTTGCCGTGGGGGTCGCGCTTGCATCGTCGGCGCGCCGCTCGATAACGGCGAGCGCGATCAACCCGCCGAGCAGCGCGACTGCCGCGAGCCCGAGCAGCCGCTGTGCCACCGAGGCAGGCATCTAGAGGCTTGATGTGGATTGGAAGTGCGGCTGGGGCGGTTCTGCACCAAGGAGCGTGTTCGACGCGGTCGGCGTCAAGGCTGGTGGCCTTGATGTCGACCGCGTCGGACACGATCCGCCGTGTGCAGAGCCGCATCCAGATGTGCTTCTAATTCGCATCAAGCCTCTAGGTGCCGGTCGCCTTCGGAGGCTCGACCACGCGGAGTCCGAGCTCTGCCAACTGAACCTCGGTGATCGCCGACGGCGCGCCGCTCATCGGATCGAGACCCGCCTGGTTCTTCGGGAACGCGATCACATCGCGCAGGTTCGCTTCGCCCGCAAGCACCATCGTCATCCGGTCGATCCCGAGGGCGATGCCGCCGTGCGGAGGAGCGCCCATCGCCAGAGCGTCGAGAAGGAAGCCGAACTTCGAGCGCTGATCCTCCGGGCTCATCGCGAGCAGGTCGAAGACCCTGGCCTGGACGTCGGGCTCGTGGATCCGAAATGACCCACCGCCGAGCTCGTTCCCGTTGACGATCAGGTCGTAGGCGTACGCGAGCGCGTTACCGGGGTCATCGGCAAACGACTCCAGCCAGTCGTCGGTCGGTCGCGTGAACGGATGGTGGACGGCCGTCCAACGCGACTCGTCGTCGTCCCATTCGAACATCGGGAAGTCGGTCACCCAGAGGAACGTGAATGCATCCTCGTCGATGAGCCCGAGGTCGGCGCCGAGCTGGAGCCGAAGCGCGCCGAGCACCCGCGAGGTCAGCGCACGCGTGTCGGCGGCAAAGAGCAACGTCTCGCCCGCCGCGGGCGCAAGGGCCTCGATCTCTCCCTCCGAGAGGAACTTCGCGATTGGCGAGCGGATCTCGCCTGCGTCGTCGCGGATCACGTATGCGAGCCCCCTGGCCCCGAGCTCCTTGGCACGCTCCTCGAGCGTCGCAACCTCGGATCGAGAGAACACGCGCGGCACGCGCAGGAACCGAACAGCTTCCGCACCCGAGAAGACGCCGAACTCGGAGCCACGTGTCGCCTCGGTTAGATCCTCGATCTCGAGTGCAAAGCGAGTGTCGGGCTTGTCCGAGCCGTAGCGGCGGTCGGCTTCGGCGTGTGTCATGTGGGGGAAGGGCCTCGGAATCTCGATCCCGAGACATTCGCGCCAGACGGCAGCGAAGGTCTCCTCCATGAGCAGGAACATCGCGTCTCGATCGGGGAAGGCCGTCTCCATGTCGAGCTGGGTGATCTCCTGGACCCGATCGGCGCGACGATCCTCATCGCGGACGCAGATCGCGATCTGGTAGTAGCGGTCGACCCCGGCGATCATCAGCAGCTGCTTCAGCAGCTGTGGGCTCTGCGGCAGGGCAAAGAACGAGCCCTTGTGGAGCCTGCTCGGGACGACGAAGTCCCGCGCACCCTCAGGGGTCGACTTGTACAGCAGCGGTGTCTGGATGTCGAGGTAGCCGGCCGCCTCCATCTGGCGGCGGATGACCCCCACCATCTGCCCCCGAAGACCGATGTTGCGCTGGAGCTTCTCACGCCGGAGATCGAGCCAGCGGTAGCGCAGACGGAGTGTTTCGTCGACATTCACTTCGTCGAGCTGGAACGGCAGCGGGGTCGATCGCGAGACGATCCGAAGTGTTGTGACCTGGATCTCGACGGCACCGGTCGGAAGGCTGGGATTGACCTGGTCAGTGGCGCGCGCGACGACCTCACCCTCGGCCTGGAGGACGAACTCGTTGCGAATCTCCTTCGCAAGCTCGGCGGCCTCCGGAGCGTGCTCGGGGTTGATCACGAGTTGCGTGATACCGGTGCGGTCACGCAGATCGACGAAGACGAGGCCGCCATGGTCGCGTCGGCGCCCGACCCATCCGGCAAGGGTCGTTCGGGATCCGACGTGCTCCGCGCGGAGCTCGCCGCACATCATGTCTCTCCAGCTCATGCAGACAGTCTGCCGACGACGTCGGCGTGGCCGATCGGTTCGTCGGAGTGCCCCTGACGTCGAAGCGTCGCGCCGTCGGGTCGAACGACCACCGTAGCTACGGCGCCGAGGCGTGCCGCTTGCGTCAGCTGCCCCTTCAATGATCGGCCCGCGAAGTCGGTGTCGGCCGCGATGCCGAGCCGCCGGAGCTCGGCCAGCCACCGGGTCACATCCTGCCGCGGTGCGCCTTCCTCGAGCGCGAAGAAGACAGCGATCGCAGGGACGTCCGTCGTGGCGCCCGCGTCCGTCATGGCGATCAGAAGCCGTTCGAGGCCGGCGCCGAATCCAACGCCAGGAGTCGGCGGCCCACCGACCTGTTCTACGAGCCCGTCGTAGCGTCCGCCGCCCGAGATCGTCGAGTTTTCGTTCTCCATTGGCCCGATGAACTCCCAGGTCGTGCGGGTGTAGTAGTCGAGACCCCGGACGAGCGTCGGGACGAGCGTGTACGCGACGCCGGTTGTGTCGAGATCGGCCCGCACCGCAGCGAAGTGGACGACACATGCCTCGCACAGCGATTCGCCAATCTTCGGTGCCTCGTCCAGCGCCGTTCGAACCGCCTCCGGCTTCGCGAGATAGTTGTCGAAGACACGAAGGGGGCTTGTCGCAATCTTCGCGCGAGTGTCCGCATCGAGCCGGTGCTCGTTGGCGCCAAGCCAGCCGCGAAGCATCTCGAGGTAGAAGGGGCGGCACGTGCCGCACCCGATCGAGTTCAGCTCGAGGTGATACGACGAGACGCCGAGGCGGTGGAGCAGGGTGTCGTAGAGCTGGATCAGCTCGGCGTCGATCGAAGGGTCGTCCGAGCCGATCGCCTCGACCGAGGCCTGCCAGTGCTCGCGGTAGCGCCCGCGGCCGGGCGCGCCGTAGCGGTACATCGGGGCGATGGTGAAGAGCTTCTGCGGCTGCGGCTCGCGGTGCATCCCGTGCTCGACGTAGAGCCGGCAGATCGG
>JANOFZ010000244.1:0-5014 GCA_031413935.1 Thermoleophilia bacterium
CGTGATCGTGGCCTGTGGATACCGCGACGCGAACTCGGCCTGGCGCGCTGCGTCCGTGTCGACGATCCAGGCGAGCTCGGAGAGCTCTCCCACGACCCGTACGACGTTCTTGCCCCAGCCGCCGACGCCCGCGTGGGCGACGCGGATCACAGCTTCCAGACCTTCTCGTCGGTGATGCCGCGGCGGCCGGCGGCGTTTCTTAGATCCACGACGAGGTGCGCGTCGGTTACGAGCTTGGCGTAGTCGATACCCGTGTGTGCGGTGGCGATCACTACAGCGTCGTACGCTGTCGGCTCGAGCGGCTGCGAGACGAGCTCTGAGCCGTGCGCCAGGAAGGATGGGACGTGTGGGTCGTGGTATGCCACGTCCGCACCGGCGTTCTGGAGCAGCTCGATCAGCTTCACCGCGGGTGATTCACGCATGTCGGAGATATCGGCCTTGTACGCAGCTCCGAGCACGAGGATCCGCGAGCCCTTGAGCGACTTGCCTGCGCCGTGGTTGAGCGCCTGCGAGACGCGAGAGCGGCAGTAGTAGGGCATGTTCTGGTTGACCTCGCCTGCGAGCTCGATGAAGCGGGTCGAGAAGTCGTACTCGCGCGCCTTCCACGTGAGGTAGAACGGGTCGATCGGGATGCAGTGTCCGCCGAGGCCAGGCCCCGGATCGAATCGCATGAAGCCGAACGGCTTGGTGTCTGCCGCGTCGACGACCTCCCAGATGTCGATGCCCATTCGATCGCACAGCTGGGCGAGCTCGTTGACGAGCGCGATATTGACCGAGCGAAAGATGTTCTCGAGCAGTTTCGTCAGCTCGGCCGCCTCCGGGGTCGAGACGCGATGGATGGTGTCGATCGCGGTGGCGTAGAGCGCTGCCGCCGCCTCGGTCGAAGCCTCGTTGATGCCGCCGACGACCTTCGGCACGGTCTTCGTCGTGTGGTCGATCCGGCCGGGATCGATTCGCTCCGGGGAGAAGGCAAGGTGGAAATCGACGCCGGCGGTCAGACCGGACCCCTGTTCGAGGATCGGCAGGAGCTCGTCCCGCGTCGTGCCGGGGTACGTCGTCGACTCGAGGACGACGAGATGGCCCTTGCGCAGGCGGGTTGCGATCTCACCGGTTGCTGCGCGCACGATCGAGAGGTCGGGCTCGCGCTGCTTCGAGAGCGGAGTCGGGAGCGCGATCACGATCGCGTCGGCGTCGCGCAGCTCGTCGTAGTCGGTTGTCGCGCGCAGGCCGCGCTCCTCGACGAGCTCCTTCAGCTTGGCGCTCGGTACGTCCTCGATGTAGCTCTCGCCACTGTTGAGCTGGGCGACCCGTTCGGGGCTGACGTCGACGAGCAGGACCGAACGGCCCGCGTCGGCGAAGACCTGTGCGAGGGGGATGCCGACGTAGCCGGCGCCGATGATTGCGACGTCACGATGCACAGCGCGCAATGGTACCCCCGAGCACGGTCGCGATCCGCTCCGAGGCGTGACCGTCGCCGTAGAGGGCGGGGAGATTCGTCGGGATGACGGCGGCTTCGATCGCCGCGGCGATCAACCCGGGGTCGTCGTCGACGAGCACGTTCGCTCCGGCGTGAACGGTGTCGATCCACTCTGTCGAGGGGCGCATGGTCACACACGGAACGCCGTACCAGTAGGCCTCTTTCTGGAGCCCGCCCGAATCGGTGGCGATCACCGACGCCTGCGAGGCCAGGGCGGCGAAGTCGAGATATCCGAGCGCGTCGATCAGGATGATCGCCGGCGGGAGCTCGATCGCCGCTGCCGCGAGCACGGAGCGCGTCCGTGGGTGTGCCGCAAGGACGACAGGGCGCGACGAGCCACCAAGGCCCGCGATGATCCGGGTCAGTCGCTCGGGCCGCACGTTCGCCTCGCGATGAACCGTCGCGAGAACGTACGCACCCGCCTGAAGACCGAGAGAGTCGAGGATGCCGGAGCGCGTACGGGCAAGTGGTGCGAACCGGGCCACGGCGTCGACCATCACGTCTCCCACGACATGGATCTCCCCGGTGACGTTCTCCTCTCGGAGCGTTGAAGCCGAGCGCTCGTCGGGCGCGAAGAGGAGCGCCGAGATCCCGTCGACCTCGATCCGGTTTCGCTCCTCGGGCATGGTTAGATCGCCGCTCCGGAGGCCGGCCTCGACATGAGCAACCGGACAGTCGGCGCTCGCCCTTGCGCCGGCGAGCGTCGAGTTCGTGTCTCCGTAGACGAGGACTGCATCGGGTCGTAGCTCGGATATGGTCGACTGCAGAGCAGCCTCGAGCGTCGCGATCTCGGACGTTCGTAGATCGAGAGTTACAGCCGGGGCCTTGAGGTCGAGCTCCTCGAAGAAGATCTGCGACATCGCGGTATCCCAGTGCTGCCCCGTGTGGACGACGACCTCCTCGATCCCCTTTTTGCGCAGAGCTGCAGAGAGCGGCGCGGACTTGATGAACTGCGGTCGGTTTCCGACGACCGTGACGATCTTCACGGCTGCCGCCGTGCGCGTGGAGAGTGGGTGCTCACGCGTTGAGCGTAGCCCGACTCGATCTCTGCTCCGAGCTCGGTCACGATCTGGACGAACGCCCGAGCGGCTGCGGTCGGCGGCCGATCGGCGTGCCAGGCGATCGCGATCCTGCGTGGAGGCATGCCCGCGACCGTCAGCACCGCGACGTCCGGGCTCGGCTCGACGGCGAGGAGGGGCACGACGGCGTACCCGATGCCCGCACCGACGAGGCCCTGCACGGTCCCACCCTCGTCCGACCGGAAGACGATTTCGGGGCTGAGACCCCGGGATCGAAGGAAGTCCTCTGCGCCCTCCGTTGAACGGCGGTACGCGATCAGAGGCAAGCGTGCTATCTCCCGCGGGCGAACGATCCCTCCGTCGCGGGCGAGCTCCGAGTCGGCCGGGGCGAGCAGGACGTACGGGTCGGTGAGGACGGCGACCTGCTCGAACGTCGGGTCGTCGTTCTCGGGGACGAACGCGAGATCGATCTCGCCGCGTTCGAGCAGCGTCAGAAGCTCCTCGTCGTAGCCCGCCTCGATGAGTCGTACCTCGACCTCGGGCCAGCGCTCCACGTAGCGCCGCATCGCACCCGGGAGGAGGCCCACTCCGACGCTCTGGAACGTGCCGACGCGCACCGTTCCCGCGTCGCCGACGGCAAGGGCGTGGAGATCTGCTTCGGCGGCCCGCATCGCAGCCGACGCGCGCCGCGCGTGTCGAAGGAGCCGCTCCCCGGCGTCGGTCGGCGTCACGGGCCTCCTTCCCCCTGGCCGCACGAGCAGGCGGAGTCCGGCGGCACGCTCGAGCGCCGCGATCTGCTGGCTGATCGCGGACTGGGAATACCCGAGCTCGATTCCGGCCCGGCCGAACGAGCCGGTCTGGGCGACGGTCTCGAGAGCGACGAGATGGCGGATCTCGACGCTCGCCAACAGACCATGTTTATTGATCGGTCTGTTCACTTATCTGCATTTTACTTATCGGTCGGCGATGACGATGCTGAGTGGCATGAAACGCTTCGACCTCGAGCTCAGGGTCCTGCTGGCTCTCGCCGTCGTGAACGGCATTGCGGAGGCATCGCTCGTTCCTCTGCTTCCGTCCATGCGGGACGATCTCGGCATGACGTCGGTGCAGGCGGGACTCGTCCTCGCCGCGACGACGCTCGCGATGCTCGTCGTCGCGATTCCCGTTGGTGTTGCGGCGAACCGCTACGGAACGCGTGTGCCCCTCGTCGTCGCGGCGAGCCTGATCCCCGTCGCTCTTCTCGGGCAGGCGCTTGCCGGTTCGTTGCCTCTTCTCGTCGGATCGCGGTTTCTCTTCGGCCTGAGCTTCGGGATCATCTGGGTGATCGCGCCGGCTCGCGCGGCTGCCCGTGGCCGCGGTGCGGGCGGGACGGGCCCGCTGATCGCGGCCTCTGGTCTCGGTTGGCTGATCGGTCCGGTCGTCGCGGGTGGTGTTGCGGATCTCGCCGGGTGGCGCATCGCATCGCTCGTCCTCGCAATCTGCGCCCTGCCGCTTGTTCCGCTCATCGCCCGCTATGCCGAGCCGCGACGCCCAGGCGAGAGGCTCGAGAGCGTCCGCCCCGGCGCGGCGTTCGCCCTCGTCCGTTACAACCGTGCGATTGCGGGCGCGGCTCTCGTCAGCGCCCTGCTCGGCGTCGTCGGTGGGGTGACGGGATTGCTGCTGCCGCTCGCGCTTGCGGACAACGGTCTCTCGGCCGGTGGAATCGGGCTAGCCTTCGGCCTCTCTGCCGCCGTCTGGATCGCGTCGGCGACGCTCGTCGGACGGCTTCGCGCCTCGGCGGTGCACCTTCGTGGCGTCGGGATCGCTGTAGCCGTCCTGGCCGGTGCGTGGTTGCTGCCGGCGTTTGGCCTCTCGACCTTCGCGCTGCTCGCATTCCTGCTCGTCTCGACCGGCTGCCGGTCGGCGATCAACGCGCTGAACTTCGCTGTCGGAGTGCGGGCGAGCTCCGGCGATTCGGCCCCCGCAGTGATCGGCGTCATGAATCTCGCGTGGGCGGTGATGGCGCTGTCGACGCCGCTGCTCGCCGGGCTCGCCGATGGAAGTGCGGGCGTCCGGGCGGCGTTCGCCGCGACGGGCCTCGCGGCCGCTGCCGTGGCGGTGCTGCTGCTCGCGCCCCGGGGCCGTTCCGCGCCCGAGCCGCTCGCGTCCCAGGCTTAGGTCGCCGCGCGAATCGGTGCTGCCTGAGCGGCGGGTCATGGCTACACTTCCGATCCGCTCGGGCCGTTAGCTCAGTTGGTAGAGCAGGGGACTCTTAATCCCAAGGTCGAAGGTTCGAATCCTTCACGGCCCATGTCGCATCGCTCGCTCGGATCGTGGCTCGATGCGGCACCGTCCGTGGCCGTGCAGCAGCGCCATCGGCACCCCTGGCCACGGACCAGGTGATCCCGAGCAGGTTGGACGCACCTTCGCCCGTGCGCGTGATGTAATCTCGCCCCGTGCGCCGGGGAGCGATTATCCGCATGGTGGGGCTTGGGATCGTGATCGCGATCCTTGTCACGCTGGTCGCGGTTCTGATTCC
>JANOFZ010000245.1:0-2200 GCA_031413935.1 Thermoleophilia bacterium
AAGTGAAGCGCGCACGTCCGCGGGATGGGCCTCCACAAAGATTCTCTCAGTGGGAAGTCCGATCATCTCGCCGATGAGATCCGTAGCGCGGTTGATCGTCTCCGAAACGCCGGTCGCGATGTTCAGCGACATGCCTTTGACGCCCGGGGCGTCTGCCGCGAGAAGATTTGCGTTGACGACGTTGTCGACGAACGTGAAGTCTCGAGACTGTTCGCCATCTCCGTGGACGGTAACCGGGTGGCCGTCAGCGATGAGTCGGATGAACCTCGGCACGACGGCAGCGTACTGGGAGTTCGGGTCCTGCAGCGGCCCAAAGACGTTGAAGTACCGCAGAGAAACGGTCTCCATGTCGTAGACCCGGCTGAAGCTGGTACAGAAGCGCTCGGCCGCGAGTTTGGCCACCGCATACGGCGAGATGGGATCCGGAGACTGGTCTTCGGTTCGCGGCAGGACGCCGCTGTTGCCATACACAGACGACGACGAGGCGTTGACCACCCGGCGAACGTTCTCGTCCCGGGCGGCAAGGAGCACGTTCAGGGTGCCCTCGATGTTCACGGCGGTCGTCGTCAGAGGATCCTGAACCGACCGTGGCACGGACGGCAAGGCCCCCTGGTGGAAGACCACGTCGGTGCCGCGCACGGCCGCATGGACACGCTCGTACGAGCGCAAATCGCCCTCGACGACCTCGACGTCCCCGAGGAGCGGTGCCAGGTTCTCACGGCTTCCCGTGGAGAAGTTGTCGAGCACCCGGACGTGGTCACCATTTTGCAAGAGCGCGCGCACGAGGTTCGAGCCGATGAAACCGGCACCGCCGGTGACGAGCACAACCCTAGAGCTCATGAGCGATCTTGCTCCTCGTCGTCTGGCAAGTCGCCTCCACGGGGCAATGCTACTGCCCCGCCGATGGCGAGCCACAGGAGTGCCGTGGCCGCGACGCCCGGCACGAGGCCGAGTGCCGCCCATTCGGCTGCGCAGACGAGGATTGCGACAGCTACCGCCAGCGCGAGTGGCCCCGGAGGAGCGTTGCCGCGGACTCCTCTGACTGCAGCCCGCATGAATGCTGACGCAAGCATCGCAAGGACGACCGCAAGCCCTATCACTCCCATGTCGGCAGCCGCCTGCACGTAGGCGTTCTGCACTCCCCAACGCCGGTCGTCGGAAGGAAGTGCCTGCTCGGCGACTTCTGGGAATCGACGCCGTGCGTCATCGAGCTGAGGTTCGAAGTTGACGGGGAGCTCAGAAGCCTGCCAGCCAACGCCGGTGATGGGATGGGTGACGAAGATGCGCAGGCCGATGTAGGCGAGAACGGTCCGCTGCGAGTATGTCTGGATGTTCTCATCGCGTTCGCGTGTCTCCCCGAGAAACCCGACGAAGTTAGCGACATCTCCACTGCGGAGCGATAGTGATCCCGCGGTGACGGCGAGGAGGAGGCAACCGACAGCTAGCAGGCGGCGGGCGGAGAGCGTGTGCCGGACAACCATGGTCGCGAACGCCAGCACCCCGCCCAGCAAGAGGGCTAGGACAGTCGCCATCGCGCCTGCGATCACGACCCCGACCACGCCTGCGACTGCGGCGACGGCGCCGAGGGTTCGCAGGCGCGACCACGTGCCCGATGCGATCACTGCGATCGCTATCGCGAGCGTCACACCCGCGAGTGCTGCGAAGTCGTGATACCCGACGAACGATGGCATGCGCCGTCCAGCCGGAACGTTGTCGAGGTTCCCCACCAGTCCGGCAATCTGCAACACACCGACGAACGCGGCGGCGGCACCCACCGTGGTCAGCGAGACGGCGATCGCCAGAGCATCGGGACGGTGGCGGACGATCAGTGGTACCGCAGCTGCCAACAACCCGTATTCGGCAAACTTCGCCGCACTCACAAGGCTCGTCGCGAGCGGGTATCCGTCGCTGAGTATCGGCCCGGCGAGGGTCGCGATGAAGACAAGGCCAATCAGCGCGCCAGCTAGCGCCAGCGTCCAGCCGCCTTGCCTCAGGGGTTCGGAGCCGAGCCGGCGGGCGGCATGGACAGCAGCGACGAGGATCACGACCATGGCGAGATCCGAGAGCGAGACCTTGATGCTGGTCGAGCCGAGAGACGCCGAGAGATCGGGGTTGTAGCGTTCGTGCAGGCAAAGGAACGGGACTGCGAGTGCAAGCACGAGCGCCTCACGCGAGCAGGAGATTCGGCGGGGCACATCCA
>JANOFZ010000246.1:0-2598 GCA_031413935.1 Thermoleophilia bacterium
GTCACCGGTGTCGTTGAAGACCGCGTGCATCGCGTCGATCGCGAGCTCGAGCTCGTTGATCCCGCCGCGAGACCGATCCGGGTCGAGCACCGGATCGTCTGTCTCCGCCTGAGCGGCGTAGTGCTCCCAGTACCCGGGTACCCACGAGAGGATGTCCTCGGCCCGGGTTGTTGGCTTCGCAAGCTGCTCGGCGAGCACCTCGTCGCGCCAGTAGTAGTACTGAAAGTAGTCGGCCGGGATCGCGTCCATCGCCACGGCGAGCCGCAAGATCCGCTGCTCGTGCAGCGTGAGGGACGAGCCAGGGCCGAGCCGCTCTTCGGCCGCAGCGCGCAGGTGAGGGATCAGATCCTCGCCGTCATAGGTGTGTTCGACGCTCCAGCACGCGTGGTTGAGCCCCACCATCGTCGAGGAGACACGCGCCGCGTCCAGCCCTGCCGCATCTGCGATCTCCTCGGTGAAGATGATCGGTCCTTCACAGAGCGACACGAGTGGGATGTGCGTGTTCGTCGTCCAGGCCTGGGCAACGATGTTGACCGGGTTCGTGTAATTGAAGACCTTCGCAGCCGGGCACACCGTCTCGATGTCGGCTGCGACACCCTTCATCACCTCGATCGCGCGGAGCGCCATGAAGAAGCCGCCGACCCCCTGGGTCTCCTGGCCGATCAGCCCGTGTTGGTTCGCGGTTCGCTCGTCGAGCGCCCGTGCCTCGAACCCGCCGGGCCGGAAGCTCGAGAGCACTGCGTCGCAGCTGTCGAGGCCGGCACGCCGGTCGGTGGTCGACGTGATCGTGATGTCGAGGCCGCGGGCGCGGGCCATCTTCTGCGCAAGACGCTGCACCAGCGCAAGGCGGTCGGGGTCGAGGTCGATGAGCACGACCTCGGAGCCATCGAACTCCGCTCCTCGATGGTGGATGAACGAGGCCATCGTTCCCGCGCCACGCGTCGATCCACCCCCGACGTACGCCATCTTGATCCGTGCCATCTGCCCTCCTACGACTAGACCGGCTGGATAGCGCTGCCCGTGGCAGCGTCGAAATAGTGAAGGCCATCGGGCACAAGCCCGAACCGCACGATCTCACCGATCGCGACCCGGGCACTTCCGTCAGCAGAGACGACGAACCGTGCGTCCTCGGCGACGGCAACCCCGATGAATGTCTCGCGCCCGAGAGCCTCGACGTACTCGACCCTTCCCTCGAATGGGCCGAGGTACCCGCTTTCGTCGTTCCACGGCCGACATGCTTCGGGCCTGACGCCGAGGATGACCTCGGCGGGCAACGCCGCGGCCACTGGGCCAAGTCGGAGACGAAGGTCGCCTCGGACGAGCTCGCCGGCGTCGCGATGGAGCGTCACGAGCGACATCGACGGGCTCCCGATGAACGATGCCACGAAGGTGTTGGCCGGCCGGGAGTACACGGTGTCCGGGTCGCCGACCTGCTCGAGCCGTCCCTGGCTCATCACGGCTATCCGGTCGCCCATGGTCATCGCCTCAACCTGATCGTGGGTGACATACACCGTCGTCGTACCCACCTCCTGCTGCAGCCGCTTGATCTCGCCACGAGTCTGCGCGCGAAGCTTCGCATCGAGGTTGGAAAGTGGCTCGTCCATGAGGAACACCCTGGGCTGACGCACGAGCGCGCGCCCCAGAGCGACTCGCTGGCGCTGCCCGCCGGAAAGCTCGCGCGGCTTGCGCGCGAGCAGCTCGCCGATGTCGAGCGCTTCGGCTGCCGAGTCGACCCGCCGCCGGATCTCGTCCCGCGGCACCTTGCCCATCTTGAGTCCGAACGAGAGGTTGTCACGGACGGACATCTGCGGGTAGAGGGCATAGTCCTGGAAGACCATGGCGATGTCGCGACGGCGCGGCGCCATGTCGTCGACGACATCGTCCCCGATCCGGATGTGGCCGCCCGAGAGCCCTTCGAGGCCAGCCAGAAGGCGAAGGCCGGTCGTCTTCCCCGAGCCAGAGGGGCCAACGAGCACCATGAACTCGCCGTCTGGAATCTCGAGCGAGAGCTCGTGCAAAGCGACGACGTCACCGAAGTGTTTTGCCGCACGCTCGTAGGTCACGGATGCCACTAGTTCATCAGCCTTTCATCGATCCAGAAACCATGCCGCGGATGAAGTGTCGCTGGAGGAAGACGTAGACGACCAGCACCGGGAAGGCGACGATGATCGATGCGGCCGCGAGGAGCTGGATGTCCGTCGTTCGCTGCGATTGGAAGAACGCGAGCGAGAGTGGCGCCGTGAGGATGTTCTGGCCCGAGAGCATCACGAGCGAGAGCAGGAAATCGTTCCACGTCCACATGAAGACGAGAACGACCATCGTGAGGATCGCCGGGCGCCCGTAGGGCACGAGCACGCGGAGCAGAACGCCGAGGCTCGAGGCGCCGTCGATGCGCGCCGCCTCCATGAGGGAGCGAGGCGCCGAGAGGAAGAACGCGCGCATCCAGAAGGTTCCGAAGGCGATCGAAAGCGCAGTACTGGGCAGAATGACGCCCCACACCGTGTCCGTGAGCCCGATCTGTCGGAAGTCGAAGTAGAGTGGGATCACGGTCGCCTCGAAGGGCATCAGAAGCCCGAAGAGGAAGATGTAGAACAGCAC
>JANOFZ010000247.1:0-7452 GCA_031413935.1 Thermoleophilia bacterium
GCCGGCCATCGAGGCGTTCTACTCCGACAACAGCACGTATGTCGGCGCCACGAACGCTACCCTCAAGGCGACCTACGATGCCGGTATCTCGGCGGACGTGGTCGTTTCCGGACAGTCGACCACGGCCTACACGCTCACGGCCGTCAAGGGCGGCTGCACCGCGACCGTCACCGGTCCCGGCGGCACAATCGCCATCAGCGGCTCGGGCTGCACCTAGGCCACAGCACCACCCGTCGCCTGAGACCAGGCCACACGGGGAAACGAACGACGAGGGGCGCGGGCAACCGCGCCCCTCGTCGTTGGGCGGCTGCCTTCCTATCGTCCCTCGTAACGACTCCCCCGTTCGGGTGACGTTCGGGAGCGGAACGATCGAGATGGCACCCGGAACGCCGAGTACCGGTGAGCTCCGGAGCGCGCCGCTCCGCCGAACGTCAATCCCTTTCGCTGTCGATCGGCGAGCGCAATCCCCTGAGAGATCGACGGCGGACACCGGCGCGACGCAGGCCCGGCCCACGACCGAGATCACTGCCTTCGGGACAGGAACAGGGTAAAGGTCAGCTGTACGAATGCCGATAGGAACAACGTGAACACATTCGCTGCCTCCACCACTCGCATTCCGCGCACCGGGCTCATCGCTCTCGTCGCGCTCGTCGCTGCCTTCGCGCTCCTGATGGTCGTCCGCATGGGCGTCCTCGGTGGTTCGGACAACAGCGCTCAGTCTGTCACAGCGCCGCCGAAGACGGCCGTGACTCCGTCCACTACCCCCGCTACCCCGCGCGTCCCGGCCAAGCCCACCGTCGTGCTCCTGCCCGACCTCCCGACGCAGATCGCATCGAGGCTTCGTTACTCGAAGGTCGTCGTCGTCTCGGTCTACGTTGCGCCGGCCGCCAGTGACCGCGCAGCGGTCGCCCAGGCACGACAGGGCGCTCGCGCCGCTGGGGCCGGCTTCACGGCAGTGAACGTCGCCAACGACAAGAACGCTGCCGCAATGGCGTCGTTCGTCGGTCCAATCTCATCCCCGTCGATGCTCGTCGTCCGTCGTCCCGGCAGGATCATCACCAGGATCTCCGGGCCCGTCGAGAGCGCTGTCGTTGCGCAGGCGGCGCACAACGCCGGCGCGCGTCGTTGAGCGTCGAAGCGTCTAATCCTCCCGAGGTGGAGCCGGCCTCGGTCGGCTCCGTCCGTTCGCTCTTCGACTACGAGGTGCGACGCGACGGCCGCGTGATCGCAACCCTACGAGGCCAGCATTCCGCCGAGGGATCGGTAGTCGAGACCGAGGTCTTCCCGATCACGACCGCTCCCGGCGAGCCGGGCATGACGCGGCCGTTCGCATTCGCTTCGACCGAGCACGCTCGCCGCTTTGCCGACGAAGCACTGGTTGCGTTCGAGTACCTGAACTGCACGGTCACCTGAGGATGCTGCGATGAAAAAGCATATCGCACCATCCTCAGGTGACAATCTGCTGCCGCGCTCCGCGCGGATCCTGAAGACGGGCCGACGAAAGGGGAGCGGGAGCCGGCCTTCGGGCAATCGCTACCTCGCGGAAGCAAGATCTGAGCGGCGAGCGCAAAGCGCTCCTCGATCGCCGCACCGCTACCGTCGGCCCGCCTTCAGGATCCGCGCGGAGCGCGGCAATAGAAATCTGTCCAGCTTCTGAGCGGAAAACGCGCGATACGCTCTTCCATCGCGGGTTTTCCGCTCAGAAGCTGGACACAACGCGAGCGAGCTCTTCGAGCGAAGTGAGGCCGGCGGCCGCCTTTGCGATCCCATCGTCCCAGAGCGATCGCATGCCCGCACCCGCTGCCGAGCGCTCGATCTCGTCCCTGTGAGCGTTCTGCGAAGCGAGCGACTCGAGCTCGTCGTTCATGATCAGAAGTTGGAAGATGCCGATTCGGCCCTTGTAGCCGGTTCGGTTGCAGCGCGGGCAGCCGACCTTGCGGTAGAGCACCATGCCCTCACGGGCAGCCGCCATGTCGGGTGAGATCCGCGCGCCCATCAGCTCCTCGGGCGTGGGCGTGTACATCTCGCAGCAGTTCGAGCAGAGCTTGCGGGCAAGCCGCTGTGCGAGCACAGCCGTAACCGCCGAGCCGACGAGGAACGGCTCCACTCCCATTTCGTTGAGGCGAGTCAGTGCACCCGGCGCATCGTTCGTATGCAGCGTCGAGAGCACGAGGTGACCCGTCAACGCCGACTCGACCGCCATCTTTGCCGTTTCTGCATCTCTGATCTCGCCGACCATGATCACGTCGGGATCGGAGCGCAGAATCGACCGGAGCGCGCTGGCGAACGTCATGTCAGCTTTCACGTTGATCTGAACCTGGTTGATCCCCTGCAGCCGGTACTCGACGGGGTCCTCGACCGTGATGATGTTGATCTCGGCGCGGTTGATCTCGGCAAGACCTGCGTAGAGCGTCGTCGACTTGCCTGATCCGGTAGGCCCCGTAACGAGGAGCGCGCCCGTGGGGCGGCGGATGATCTCGGAGATCTTTTCGCGCATCGCTTCCGACAGCCCGAGCGACTCGAGCGTCGGTGTCTTGCGCGACTTGTCGATCAGGCGCATCACGACCTGCTCACCCTCGACCGTCGGCAGCACCGCAACACGAATGTCGAGAAGCCGACCGACCGCCCGGGCGTTGAGCGAGATCCGACCGTCCTGTGGCTTGCGCCGCTCGGCGATGTCGAGCTTTGCGAGCACCTTCAAGCGCGTGGTGACGCCGTTCGCCATCCGCTTCGGGATGCGCTGCACTTCGTTGAGGACGCCGTCGACACGCACCCGCACAAGGAGCGCGTCCTCCTGCGGCTCGAAGTGGATGTCACTTGCCCCGTCGGTGGCGGCCTGCATGATGACCGAGTTGACGAGCCGGACGAGCGGGGCGTCGGAGACGCCGTCGTCTACCTCGAGATCGTCCTCGCCCTCCTCGACGACCTCGAATTCGTCGAGCGCAGACTGGGTCTCCATGACCTCGCTCTGACGTGCACGCCGCTCGAGCTCCGTGAGGATGTCCTCACGGCTCGCGACGACCAGATCGATCTGGTACCTCGTAGCGAGCCGCAGCTCATCGATCCCGTGAATATGCCCGGGGTCGGCAATCGCAACCTTGAGTCGCTGGTCGACACGCGAAACAGGAATCGCGATAGCCCGTTGCAGGGTAAGCAAGGGAATGAGCTCGGCGGCGTCGGGTGAGACGCGCTCCTCCTGCAGATCGAGGAAGGGCAGTGAGTGCCGGCGGGCGAGCGACCGGGCAATGCCTTCGGCCAGCGCGTACCCCTCGTCGCGGATCGCCTCGGCGAGGGAGCCCGTGCCGGCGCGACCTCGCGCCGCGGCAAGGCGATCGCGCGGAATGATCTCCGTCGCAGCTATGAGCTCGGCTACGAGATCGGCGACCGTCTCGAACCCGGCCGCGCCGGGTGGTTCAGCCGCGCTCTTGCCCGTCCCGGCGCGATCGCCGAGATTGGTTGACGTACGCAGTGGGCCGGCGGGCTCGAAGTTCATCCTGATGTTCCCTCAAACGAGGTATCGGCAGGAGAGCGCCCGCAGTTGAGCGGCCTCGCCGCGGACGGGTTATCCGAAGATGCCGAGATACCAGTCGAGAATCTCGCCGCCCGTAAAGAGCGCCACGATCGCCCCGAAGGCGAGGAACGGGGCAAACGGGATCGCGATCTTTCGTGCCTTCGATCCGTGACGGATCGTGAGGATCGCGGCCGGAACGAGTGCCGCCAGAAAGCCGATCATCAGCCCCACCGCGACCGATCGCCCGAGCATCGCGCCGAGCAGGAGGGCGAGCTTGACATCACCCATCCCCATGCCTTTGGGATAAGCGAGGGCGGCCAGGAAGAGAAAGCCGGATGCCCCGAGAGCAGCAAGCACCCATTCGAGACTGGGCTGCAGAGCCGTCTGAGCAACCAGCACGATCGTGGCCGATGGGATGACGATGCGGTTCGGGACGATCCGGTGCTCGATGTCGATCGCCGAGATCGCGACGAGGACGACGCAGAAGAACGAGGCAACGGCAGCCTCGAGCGTGAGCCCGAACCGCAGCACGGATGCCGCCACGAGGAGGGCGGTGACGAACTCGACGAGGGGGTAGCGCCAGGGGATCGCTGCGTCGCAGTGACGGCAGCGGCCACGGAGCAGCATGAAGGAGACAATCGGGATGTTGTCGTACGCGGCGATCTCGTGCGAGCAGCTCATGCACGCGGAGCGACCGCCACTGACCGAGCGGTGCAGCGGGACGCGCGATGCGATCACGTTGAGGAAGCTGCCGACGGCGAGGCCAGGGGCGAAGGCGACGGCTGCGAACGCGACGCTCACGCTAGCCGGCGTAGTTGATCGGCGACGTCACGTCGTAGTCGCTGACCGGCGTCGACTGCCCCGGTGCGCCGAATGGCACCTTGACGACGCCGGAGATCGGCAGCGGCCGGTAGTCGATGGAGTTGTCGAAGTCCTGCAGGTTGGCGACCGACGGCCCCTGCAACTTTGTGTTGTTGCGCGCGCAGACATTGGTCGTACCGTCGGCGTAGACGGCGCCCTGGAACTGCGTCTGGTTGGTGAAGCTCATCGAGGCGCCCGAGCACGGATTGGGCAGCGTGCCGTTACTGCCGGCTGTCGCGATCAGGAGCACGTTGGTCGTCGTGTCCCAGTTCGTGAAGTCGCAGGAGCTGCCGGAGATCACTGCGCACATGGCAACCTGTGCCTGTTGGTACGTCCCGGCAACGTAGATCGCAGCGATCCCCTGGTAGCGCACTGCAACGTTCCCGTTGGCGACGAGGTTGCCGGGGAAGTAGATGAGCCCTCGAACCGTGAGCACCCGGGCCACTGAGTCGTAGCTGAGCTCGCCGGCGTTCGTCTTGCACACGTAGGTGCCACCGGTGAGGTCGAAGGACGACGTGATAGTCATCGATGCGAAGTCGGGGTACGACCCCGACCGGGTCTGGCACGTGTTCCCGAGGCCGGGGCCTGGACTGGCGAGGGCTGCAGTGTTCGCAAAACTCGTGGTCGGGGGCGCCACCGTAACGGTTGGGCCGGGCGTCGGAGCTACGATGATTCCCCCCGCTACCGCGGTGACGTGTCTCGCAACGGTGCACGCGCCTGCAGCCCCGCTCCGGTACTTGCACCCGTTTGTGGGAGTCTCGACCTTGTTGACCGGGTTCCCGAGGCCGATGTATGACTGGACGGCGTTCACCCAGATACCTCCCTTGGCGATCACCTCGATCGCTGGTCCCGAGCCGCCGTTGCCGAGGATGTCACCTGTTCCCGTCAGGCAGAGGGTGCCGTTGGTGTAGAAGGATGCGGAGTAGTTCGAGTTGTTCGGAAGCGTGACGTCGCACGTCAGAACGACGTTGTCCGTGCCCTTGGAGTAGATGTACTTCCAGGCCTGGGACTCGATAGTCGTCGCGGGAGCTTTCGGCGAAAGGAGCATCGTGGCTGTCACCGTCCGCGTGACGCTCGGACCGCCTGCGTTCGGGTTCGGCACTGCCGACGTTGCCGTCAGCACCCAGCGGTAGGGCCGAACGAGCGGTGTGCCGGTAACCGTTCCCGGGGTGTCGTCGTAGAGGGTTCCGTTGTACACAACGGACTCCCCGGTGCCGAACGTCAGCGTTCGCTGTGCCGTCGTCAGGCTGCTGAAGATCGCGGCATTCTGTCTGCCGTTCGTCACCGGCGTCTGGGCGATCACCGACGCAGCGCTGTCGATCCCAGACTGGGCGAGCTGGTAGGCCCGCAGATCTCCCTTCGAGCGGTTCGCGATCTTCTCGTTCGAGGTCGAGTAGAGGACGAGCGATGCCCCCATGATCGCGATCACCATCGAGACGCCGATCGCCATCACGAGAGCCATGCCGGACTCGTCGCGCAGGCGCTCGCGGACGTTGTGTGCGATGCGTGCCACCATCAGCCTCTTCCTCCATTTCGAAGCACAATGTCATCCCAGATCCGGTACGCGAACTTCGCGTCCGCCGGCTTCTGGTTGACCGTCATGTCGATCCCGACGGTGGGCAGCAGATTGGTGGCAGTCGCGACCTTGAAGATCGCTCCGCTCGTGAGGTACTGCGCCCGCCTGGCGCTGCCGGATGTACATGCCGTCGCCCCGCTCTGGCGGAAGAGCGCGTAGCTCGAGCCGCTGCCGACGGTGCACCAGCTTCCACTCGTAACGGTGCAGACGTATCCCGAGTCGAGCGTCTTGAGCGCGACCGTCGGGTAGCGCGTCTGCGCAGTGCCGTTCGGATCGGTGACCGAGGCAGACGTTCCCGAGACGGTGGCGGAGCAGGCGTTGTGCACCTCCCGTCTCATCGTGTCGAGCGCCAGCCGCGCCTCCGTCTGGGAGGCGAAGCGGAGATTGAGGTCGGCCTCCGCGCGCGAGCCCGAGGTGAAGAGCAGCGCGACTGCGGCAATCACGATGCCCATCATCGCCATGGTCACCAACATTTCAGTGAGCGTGAAGCCGCCCTCGTCCCGCGCCATCAAACGCAAGCGATTGCCGAGCCGCGCCACAGTGCGACAACACATGGTCATACCATCGGGAGACGCGGCTCGTTCGGAAACCCCCTTCCGGGGGAGGTAGCCGCTAGCGGAGAGAGGCACCGAGCGACTGCAATCCCGGTTGGGGCTCGGCTCCAGCGATGATGCGAGGCGGGGTGAACGGAGTCGCCGGCTCGTCGTCAACTGGGTGTCCCGAAGCGGGCGCTTCACGGGCATGTGCCGCCTGGTGCTTTTCGGCCTGCTCGAGCGCGACGAGAAAATCGTGGCGGTTCGTGGCCGAGTTGGAGGCGACCTCGCGGTCGACCTCGCCGATCAGCACGAGCTCGATCAACGACTGCGCAAAGGTCTGCATCTGGAAGAACTCGCCCGCGGCGATAGCATCCGTGATCTCGTCCGGCCTGTTCTCGCGGATCAGATCCTGAATCCGTGCGTTCGTCACCATCACCTCGACCGACGGCACGCGTCCGCCTGCAGCGCGTGGGAGCAGCCGCTGGCTGATCACGCCGCGCAACGTGCCCGCCAGAATCGAGCGGATCTGCTGCTGCTTGGCAGGGGGGAAGAACTCGATCATCCGGCCGATCGTCTCGGCGGCGTCGATCGTGTGGAGGGTAGAGAAGACGAGGTGACCGGATTCGGCCGCCTGAAGGGCCGTGTGGGCCGTCTCGGCGTCACGGAGCTCGCCGATCAGGATCACATCAGGGTCCTGACTGAGCACGCGGCGAAGCGCCTGCTCGAAGCTTGCGGTATCGAGCCCGACCTCGCGCTGGTTGACGATGCAGCCGCGGTCGGGGTGGAGAATCTCGATCGGGTCCTCGATCGTGACGATGTGCTGGCGTCGCGTGCGGTTGACGTGGTCGAGCATCGACGCGAGTGAGGTCGTCTTGCCGGAACCGGTCGCGCCCGTGACGAGCACGAGGCCGCGCCGCTCCTCTGCGAGACGTTTCACACCTGGCGGGAGGCCGAGTGCTTCGAAGTTC
>JANOFZ010000248.1:0-2414 GCA_031413935.1 Thermoleophilia bacterium
CAGCTCCACCCCGCAGCCAAGCTGGGAGCCCAGGTCGCGGCAGCGATCATCGTGCTGCAGAGCTCGATCTCGGTCGAGTTCGTCTCGAACTCAACTCTCGGCTGGGCGCTCGGGGTCGTGTGGCTCGTCGGGCTGACGAACGCGTTCAACCTCCTCGACAACATGGACGGGCTAGCCGGGAGCCTTGGCATCGTCGCCGCTTCGTGCTTCGCCCTGTCGGCCGCGTTCGTCGCTCCGAACCGCGACATCTTCCTCGTGGCGACGAGCCTCGCGCTCGCGCTCGTCGGGTTCATCCCCTACAACCTCCGACTCGACGGCCCGGCCCGTGTGTTCATGGGGGACTCGGGCAGCCAGCTGATCGGGCTCGTTCTCGCAAGCCTCGGGTTGATGGCGTCGTACAAGGAGGCAGGAACGACGATTGCGACGCTCGCGCTCCCCCTGCTGATCCTCGCCGTGCCCATTCTCGACACGACGCTCGTGACTACGCTCCGCCTCCGCTCCGGTCGCTCCGTGATGCAGGGCGGCCGCGACCACACCTCGCATCGACTCGTCTATCGCGGCCTCTCGGAGCGACGAGCGGTGCTCTTCCTCGTTGTCATCTCTGCCACCCTCGGACTCACGAGCCTCGCGTATGCAGTTCTCGATAGCGGTCGGATCACGACGATCGGGATCCTGCTGAGCTTCGCCCTGCTGTTGCAGTTCGCAGCGTTTCTTTCCGGTGCGGCTGCAACACCGGATGAGACCGGGCTCTCACACCGCGTACGGCTCCTCATCGACACTATCGTCGATGGAGCCCTGACCGGCGCCGCGTTCTACGCCGCGTACGTCATCGTGGTGCAGGGAGACGGCACGCCCTGGCAACGCCACGTCTTTGTGTGGGCTCTCCCGATCCTCCTCGCCGTTCGCTACGCCGCCCTCGCGGGCTTCGGGCTCTACCGCCGAGATCGGCAGAAGGGACGACTTTCGCCGCTCCTACGGATCACGGCAGCCGTTTGCGTCTCGGACATCGTGGCCGCGGGGATCATCGGAATTACAGTCTCGTTTCTCGACTTCCCGGTCAAGGTGTTCGTCGTCGACGCGGTGTTCGCGACGGTGCTCCTCGTCTGCGGCAGGTTCGCAGAGCGAGCTGCCCTCCGTGCATTGCAGGCACGGCATCGACGCCGCGAGATGGCGACAGCGCCTTGACGGCGAACCCGCGCGGGCAGCGAAACGCGCTCGACCGGGCACTCGATGCCCTGCCGATCGTCGGGGTCTGGCTCGGCCTCTCGATGCTGTACATCTGGCAGGCGTCACGGCACGGGACACCGTGGCTCTTCTCCGACGAGATCGAGTACACCGAGATCGCCCGCGCTATCTCCGAGACCGGCACACCTGCGCGCCGCGGCGTCGAGTACTGGGGCGCCGGTCTCTACCCCTGGCTCACGGCGCCGTTCTGGTGGATCGATGACATCGGCTCCGCGTACGCGGCCATCAAGGACGCGCAGAGCCTCGTGATGGCAGCCGTGGTCTTCCCGACGTACGCGCTCGCGCGAACGTTGCTCGATCGACCGTGGTCTCTGCTCGCCGCGGCCGGCGCAGGCGCAACGCCGGCGTTCGTCTTCGCGCCGATTCTGATCCAGGAGCCGTTCGCGTATCCCTACGCGACCCTCGGGTTCCTGGCGATCGCGCGCGCACTCGGTACCCGCAGCCGCGGCTGGATCGCGGCGGCGATCACGCTCACGGCCATAGGCCCTCTGGTCAGGGATCAGCTCATCCTCCTCCCTCTCGTCGCGGTCCTGGCGACCGGGATCGTCGCCCTCCGCAGTGAAGGTGTGAGGGCCGGCGTGACCCGCCTCGGCACGACCCGCATCGTCGGGCTGATCACGCTCCTCGTGCTCGCGGTCGTCGCTCTCAGCGAGGTCTACGCGTCGCGGTCGACGGAGTGGCGCACGGCCCGGGCCGACCCGCTCGGCATGCTCGACCAGGCTGCAGACGGAGGCGCGGCTCTTGCGGTCGGCCTCGGTATCCTCCCGCTCCTCGCCGGCCTCGCGCTCGCCTTCGATCCGCGGAGCCTGCCGAGGACGCGAGCAGCGACAGCATTCCACGCGGTACTCCTGACCTCCCTGGGTACATTCCTGCTCTACACCGGCGCCAAGGGAGTGTTCGGAGCGAAGGTGTTCGAGCCGCGGATCCTCGAACGCAATCTCCTCTATCTCGCACCACTCCTGTTCGTCGCGGCTGCCGTCGCTATTCGGCTGCGCGCGGTCCGCCTCGTTGCCCTGGCCGCCGCAACGGCCGTGACGGCCGCCGTCCTGCTGGGAACGATCTTCCCGTTCGCCACCCCGCTCTACGGGGACGCTCCGAGCCTCGCAGCGCTGTCCCGGCTTCACTCGGACTACGGCTGGGTGCAGGAGGGCCTCCAGACGTTCCTCATC
>JANOFZ010000249.1:0-2206 GCA_031413935.1 Thermoleophilia bacterium
CGAGCCGCACGAGCCCATGTCCCACGGAGCCGCATCGGTGTCCTGGTAGAGCATCGAGAAGTCCTCCGGCTGCATGCCGAGCTCGGCCGCGACGTAGGTCGGCATCGCCATCACCGAGCCGGTGCCGTTCTCCTGCGCGCCCGTGATGATCGTGCCGCTGCCGTCCGGGTTGAGCTTGACGTAGGCGCCGCTCTTCGAGGCGAAGCATGGCCACCAGCCGATAGCGACGCCGATCGCCTCGTCCTCGGGAAGCTCCTGCCCGTAGCCGATCATCTCGACCGCCTTCTCGAGCGTCTCCCTCATCTCGATATGCTCGAGCACCTGGCCCGTCGCGGTGACGGAGCCCGTTTCGACGATCGTCTTGCGGCGGAGGTCGACCGGATCCATCCCGAGAGCGGCGGCCAGCTCGTCCATGTGCTGCTCGAGCGCCCAGCACACCTGCGGTGCCGTCGGGGCGCGGATCGAGGACGACGGCTGGTTGTTGGAGTAGACGAGTGACGACTCGATGTGGACGTTCTCGAGCTCATACGGCCCGAGCGCGTGCATCGCAGCCATCTGCGCGAAGAAGCCGCCCTCGCCGCAGTAGGCGCCCTTGTCGAGCACGAGCCGCACCTTGCGAGCAACGAGCGTCCCGTCGGCACGGGCACCGGACTCGAACTCGAGCACCATGCCCTCGCGCCTGTGGCCGACCGCGAAAAACTCCTCGCGCCGTGAGAAGACGAGCTTGACCGGGCGGCGGGCTGCCTTCGCGAGGGCCGCGACGTGGCCCTCGAAGTGGAAGTCGCACTTGGCACCGAAGCCGCCACCGAGGAGCGGCACGACGATCCGCACGTTCGACTCGGGGATCTGGAGCGTGGTGGCAACGCCGGCGCGGGCGGCGTACGGCACCTGCGTCGATGTCCATACGGTGAGCTTGTCGCCTTGCCACTGCGCGATCACGGCGCGCGGCTCGATCGGCACGCCCTGCACCGGGTCGGTGACGTAGCGGCCCTTGACGACGACGTCCGCGCCCGCGAGCGCGGCATCGGCGTCACCCTTGACGATCGTGGAGTACCCGAGCGTGTTGTCGTGGCGGCCAAGCGCCTCATCGCCTTCGTAGCTCTCCCACGTGGGGTGGACGAGGGTCGCATCGTCGGCGAGCGCCGCCTCGAAGTCGGTCACGACGGGGAGCGGCTCGTAGTCGACCTCGATCAGCGCCGCAGCCTGCTCGGCGATCTCGGCGGTCGTCGCAGCAACGCCGGCGACGATATCCCCCTCGAAGCGGACGGTGTCCTTCGCGAAGAGCCGGCGATCCTGAACCATGCCGCCGTAGAGCACATCCGGTACGTCCTCATGGGTGACGATGGCGAGCACGCCCGGCAGGGCGCGCGCCTTCGTCGTATCGATCCGGGTGATCCGGGCGTGCGTGTGGTCGGCGTAGCGGAACTTCGCTACGAGCTCCCCTGCGAGCACGAGGTCGGCCGTGTAGCGGCCCGTGCCCGTGACCTTCTCCTTGCCGTCGGGACGAATGAACGTCCGTGGTTCCTCGACCGTTGCCACCGTCAGATCTCCTTCATGCGAGTGTGTGCCTCTATCCAATCAGACCGGCCCGAGCGTACGTGATCGGTGCGGCGGCGGGTCGGGACAATTCGCTCTTCGGAGAGTACGCGACCCTGGTCGTGTAGCGGGGCGGGCGATCGGTCAACTGACGAGACCGCGGGGAATAGCCTTCTCGCGGTCGTGGAACGGCAGTTCGACCACGGCGAACACGACGCCGTCCTCGCGCCGCAGCTCCGCACCGAGCCACGAGCCTGGCGCGTGCATGCAA
This sequence comes from Thermoleophilia bacterium, assembly GCA_031413935.1. Lineage (GTDB taxonomy): Bacteria > Actinomycetota > Thermoleophilia > Gaiellales > Gaiellaceae > Gaiella. The sequence continues at coordinate 1,808 of JANOFZ010000249.1, forward strand.
ACGTACCCGATCCCGCACTCGAGAAACGGTGACCAGGCTCCGGTCGTGACGCGGCCGACGTCGTCGTCGCCGAGGAACAGGCGGTCGTTCGCGATCGGCGTCGCCGGGCCGCTCACGCCGAAGAGCCTCGGCCGAGGATCGGCGGCGAGGAGCGCCTCCTTGCCCACGAAGTCCGGCTTATCGAGGTCGACGAATGCGGCGAGGCCCGCCCCGAACGGCGTCATCGTCGGATCGATGTCCGTGCCGTTGTCGAGAATCCCCGCCTCGATCCGCCGGATCCCGAGCGACTCGAGGCTCTGCACCTCGAGTCCGTGAGCCGCACCCGTCTCGACGACGTGGTCCCAGAGAGCGAGCCCGTCCGTCTCGGCGCGCGTGTAGATCTCGAATCCCAGTTCGCCC
>JANOFZ010000250.1:0-5193 GCA_031413935.1 Thermoleophilia bacterium
CCCAGCACCATCGAATCCAGTCCGGCCGCAACGCGAAACATGTGGCGCACGGCGTCCTGCTGCGGATGCTGGTAGAGGTAGGGCTGAATCTTCTGCGGCGAGAGCGAGTGATACTCGGCCAGCCAATCCGCCGCCGACTGGGAATTTTCCGCGGCGCAATACAGCTCGGTGCGGTTGCAGGTCGACAAGATCGCCGCCTCGCGCACGGTTTTCGCCCGCAACAAGTCGTGCAAAGCCTGGCCCATGCGGGATGGGTCAAACGCCACCTGCTCGCGCACTGCCAGCGGGGCCGTATGATGGTTGATGCCCAGAGCGTACAACTGCACGGCGATATGCCCTTGAAACGACGCGAACCGCGAGTTACGGGATTATAGGTAAAATCGCGCATCGTTGAGCGCCATCGTCCAGTCGATCGTCTCCGCGACGCCGGGCGGCTTGGCCAGATCGAGTCCCCGCAGTTCGCGTACGAACGCTGCCGCTTCGGCGGCAAGCCTCTCGGAGACACCGGGAATGCGAATCTTGACGATTTCGATCTCCCGGTCGATCGACGGATGCCCGATCCAGTGGAAGAGCGCGCGGCGCTTGAGCGCATCGTGGAGCTCACGTGTGCGATTCGACGTGAGGATCACCGCCGGCTTGCGACGAGCGCGGATCGTGCCGAGCTCGGGAATCGTGATCTGAAAGTCGGAGAGCACCTCGAGCAGGAATGCCTCGAACTCCTCGTCGGCGCGATCGATCTCGTCGATCAGGAGCACCACGGGCTCGTCCGAGTCGATCGCCTCGAGCAGCGGCCGTCGGATCAGGAACTCAGGACCGAACAGCTCGTCCTCGGAAACGGTGCCCTCCTGGGCGGCGCGGATGTGCAGCAGCTGGCGCGGGTAGTTCCACTCGTAGACGGCGTGGGCGACGTCGAGACCCTCGTAGCACTGGAGACGGATCAGCCGCGAGCCCGTTGCGACCGCGAGCGACTTCGCTGCCTCCGTCTTGCCGACGCCCGCCTCGCCCTCGAGCAGTAACGGCTTCTCGAGTGCGAGGGAGAGGAAGAGCGCGGTCGAGAGACCTCTGTCGGGCAGGTAGTCGGCCGCCTGGAGGGCGACCTCGAGCTCGTCGATCGTGCGGAATGCGCTCATCTCGCACTGAGCGTAGTCGACGCGCCTCGCGTTGCGGCGGCGGGAACGGGTTCAAGCGGCTTCGTCGAGCAGATCCTCGGCAAGCGCGACCGATCGCTCGAGAAAGCCGAACGCGACCAGCACGTTGAGGCAGTCGATCGGGTCGACGTGCTCCTCGCGGCTCCCCTCGATGATCCTCAGAGCGACGAACGTGAGCGGATCGAAGGCGATGCCTGCCTGCTCGAGGGTCCGGCCGAGCACGAACGCCTCACGCGCCAACTCGTGCTCCGCGTTCGTCAGCGAATGGCCGAGGGCAATCTCACGCTCCTGGCGCTCCCGCACCGTGAGCTCGGCTTCCCTCTCCTCGTCATCGAATTCCGTCAGCATCGCTACCTGCATGAGACGCCGAATTCGGCGGAATGATGGGCTGGCGCGGGTCTGACAACGCTACGCCTTTTGCCCCTGAGGCGGGTGGTCGCCGTGCTTCGCCGGTTGGTCACGCGCGCTGACGGGCATGCCAACCGGTCAGTAGGCGCGGATCATTTCCAGGCACCACGGAAACACGACCCGGTTTTCATGGGCATAGGCGAAACTGAACGCAAACCACACGGCGTAAAGCCCGATCAAATCCTGCAATTCCGCCCCATGCCGTGCCCTGACCAGACCCGTCAGGTAGTCAAAATCCTCGGCCGCCCGCGGATTGCCGATCCGGTTGAAATGCAAGGCCCCGGCAAGGTCCATCACCCCGTCGCCGATCCGCGTGGTAAAACTGAAATCAAGCAACCCAGTCACCCGCAACGCGTCATCCATCATCACGTTCGGCGGCCAGATGTCGCCATGCACGATGCACTTTTCCGGGTCCGGCAAAGCCAGGACCTGCGCCCGCATCCGTGCGACTTTTTCCCCGTAACCCGGGACATTGGCCGCAAGGACCGCATCATCCGCGAATGCGTCCAGCCGCCGCGCCAGATACTCACCCCAATGCGCGCAGCGCAGCGACTCGGGCAGGAGGAGGTCACCGTAATCGCCCTCGGCCTTGACCGTCTGCATCACTTCGGCGGTTTCAAGGTAGGCCGCCAAGGCCCGACGGCGCGGTTCCCCCATCAGGTCCGGCAGAAGCTCGTCCAGTGCGCGCCCGGAAATCCGGTCCTCGATGGCGACCAGCACCCCGTCGACGTATGTGATCTCTCGCACCCGCGGCACCTCGAACGGCAAGTCAGGCAGGCCGGAGGTGAAGGCAGCCCGCGCCCGAACCCGCACCTCGGCGGCAGGTTCCGGATTTGGGATCCGCAAGATTTGCGACGGGCCCAAGGCATAGATGCTGCTTTCCCAGCCCGAGCCCAGGCGGTCCGCCTCGGTCAGTCCAAAGTGCCGCAAGACGCGTCCGTTCATGCTAGCCCCCTGTTGTCAGAAGTGTGACGCGGGCAATGCCGGTCACAACGCTGAAGATCGGCGGTGAATTGACGCTAGATGCCTGCCGCCGGGCAGGCAAGCAAACCCGATATGTCAGTTGTACCCGACTGAGCTTGGCCGAGGATACCGCCGGGCCTTGCGCTCGTGTCGTTCCTTCTTGCCCAAATGCGGCTGTGGCCTGATGCATGACCATGTTGCAAAAGATCGCCCTCGTGCTGACCTGCCTGACTGTATGCCCTGCTTCGGCCTGCGAGACCGCACTGCTGTTGTCCATCGACGTCTCGGGTTCGATCGACGGCGGGGACTACCGGTTGCAGACCGAGGCTCTGGCCGCCACCCTTTCCGACGCCGACGTCGTCTTTGCCCTGGTCCAGGATCAGGTCCGTCAGTGTCGCTACCACAATGAGACGCCGAATCCGGCTGAATGGTGGGCTAGCGCAGCGTGAACGTCAGCTGCTTGAAGCGACGCGCCGTGTCGACGATCGCCGTTTCCACCGGCAGTCGCTCCATGCTCGACGCGCCGTAGAAGCCGACGACACCGACCGTGCGGTCGAGCACGTACTGCGCGTCGTCTGCCTCGGCGATCGGCCCCCCGTGGCAGAGCACGAGCACGTCCGGATTTACGTCGTAGGCCGCATCGGCGATCGCCTGGACACGCTCGACGGATTCGTCGAGCGAGGGTGCACTGGTGACTCCGATCATCCCCTTCGTCGTCGTGTTCATGTGCGCCACGACGATGTCGGCGCCGGCGTCCGCGAGCCAACGAGCCTCTTGGGGATCGAAGGCGTACGGGGTTGTCAGCAGGTCGAGCTCATGCGCGATCCGGATCATCTCGACCTCGAGCTTGAAGCTCATCCCGGTCTCCTCGAGCACCTGACGGAAGTTGCCGTCGATCACACCCACCGTGGGGAAGTTCTGCACGCCCGAGAAGCCGAGCTCCTGGAGCTCGCGGAGGAAGCGCGGCATGGAACGGAACGGGTCGGTTCCGTTGACCCCTGCGAGCACCGGCGTATCGCGGACGACCGGCAGCACCTCGCCTGCCATCTCGACGACGATCGCGTTTGCATCCCCGTAGGCGAGGAGCCCTGCCGCAGAGCCACGCCCGGCCATCCGGTAGCGGCCCGAGTTGTAGACGATGATCAGATCGACCCCGCCCTCCTCCTCGCACTTCGCCGAGAGCCCCGTCCCGGCGCCCGCCCCGATGATCGGCCTGCCGGCCGCAAGTGTGAAGCGGAGGCGGGCGAGTGCTTCGTCGCGCGTCATGCCCGAAACGATAGGCGACACCGGGTCCACGCTGGTGTAGCGTTCGTTATCCGGTCCGCCGAGAGATCTTCGAGAGGAGCCCTACTAATGGCCTACGAGATCAAGATGCTCGATCTGATCGACATCGAGCTCGAATCGAGCTTCCTCGTGCTCGCGCGCAACATGGGCATTCGCACACGCGTGAAGACGTGGGGCTACCTCATCCTCGGCCCCAACTCGGAGCCGATCCTCGTCGACACCGGCGCGAGCCATCCGGAGATCATGGAGACGCTCGGGATGACGGGCATCGTGACGAAGGAGATGACCCTGCGCCGCCAGCTCTCGAAGCACGGGGTCAAGATCAGCGACGTACGCTGGATCCTGCACACGCACCATCACATCGACCACGCTGGACAGGACAATCAGTTCGCGATGCGCCAGACCGTCGTCACGAATCGGCGGGAGCTCGAGTATTCTGTCTCGGGGATCCAGGGTGGCCAGTACCCGGCGGAGTACGTCAAGCACCACATCGACCGCCTGCACAAGCCCGGTGCGATGCGACTGCTCGACCTGGAGCTTTCCGGCCCCGACGAGATCGCACCCGGCATCGTCTGCGAGGCGGCCGGCGGCCACACCGAGGGCTCGATGAACATCCTCGTCGAGACCGCAGAGGGAACCGCGTGCATCTGCGGCGACGTCATCTACGACATCCAGAACCAGATCATCGACCCGATCTATCAGGTGCTCGACTACGAGCCGCAGTCGACCGGGAACCAGGGCACATCGAAGCGACAGGAGCGCGGAGCGATCAAGAGGGCGCTCAATAGCGGCACCTTCCTGCTGCCGATCCACGACTATCCGGCCCGGATCGAACACGGGCGCGTCGTCTCGCGACTCGTCGGCGACTCCGTGCCCGGGCCCGAGCTCGCGGTCGAGCATCAGACGGTCGGCGAGACGAGGAAGATGGGACTTGGCCGGGAGGAGTTCACGCTGCCACCGGCCCCGCCCGGCCGAGTGCGGAACGCGACCGCCTGATCACATAAGCTCGGTTCCGTGTCGACGACCGGTCATCTGGAGGCGCCCGGCGGGTCTGTGGACGCCGGTCCGACAGGATCGATCACGTACCTCGAGGCGATCCGCGCCGCCCTGCAGGACGCGATGCGCGAGGACGATCGCGTCTTCCTCCTCGGCGAGGACATCGGCGTCTTCGGCGGTGCGTTCGGAGTGACAGCGGGACTCTACGACGAGTTCGGCGAAGCGCGCGTGATGGACACGCCGATCGCGGAGGAGGGATTCGTCGGTGCCGCTATCGGTGCCGCCTGGATGGGTGAGCGTCCCGTGGTCGAGCTGCAGTTTGCCGACTTCATCACCTGCGCCTTCGATCCGATCGTCACCGTCGCCGCGAAGACCCACTGGCGGTCGGGCCAGA
>JANOFZ010000251.1:0-1944 GCA_031413935.1 Thermoleophilia bacterium
GTTCCTTCGCTCGCGCGTCAGGCTTGATTCGGAGGGCGGCGCTATGCACCGGAATTCGCGATTTGTCCCATTCTTTCTCGCTGCGCTTCGGGTTACTGCTGCTCCCCCGCCCTTTTCAGGTTCAATTCCAGCAACCTTGCCAGCAACTCATCGTCACTGATCCCCGTTTCCCACCCATACGCGGCAAACACGGCGGCGTCGAGTTTTTGGTGGGCCAGGTCGAGCCAGGTGGGGCGTTTGTTGTAGAGCGAGGTAAGCGTGCGTTTCTTGAGTTCGATGGCCGCGTCGCTGTCGAGGGAAGAGTCGAGAGCGGAGAGTCGAGGGTCGAGAGCCAGCCGCGAGCCGGGCCGTCCTCGGCCCCGTTTTCGCACATTTTGAGCAGGGCTTCAAAATAAAACAGGCTCCGAGAATTGTTCCCGGAGCCTGTGTGAGTTGTCAAACCCTAACCGGCGTTCGGCAAGCCTACTCTTCTAATACCGGTAGTAGTTCGGCTTGTACGGGCCGTCGACCGGGATGCCGATGTAGGCGGCCTGGTCGGGGCGTAGCTTCGTGAGCTTCGCGCCGAGCGCCTCGACATGCAAGCGCGCCACCTTCTCGTCGAGGTGCTTCGGCAGCACGTGGACGCCGAGCGGGTACTCGTCGGCGCGGGTGAAGAGCTCGATCTGCGCGATCGTCTGGTTCGTGAACGAGTTGCTCATCACGAAGCTCGGATGCCCGGTGGCGTTGCCGAGGTTGAGCAGGCGTCCTTCCGAGAGCACGATGATCGCGTGCCCGTCGGGGAAGACCCACTGGTCGACCTGCGGCTTGATCTGGATCCGCTCGATCCCGGGCAGGGCGGCGAGGCCGGCCATGTCGATCTCGTTGTCGAAGTGGCCGATGTTGCCGATCACCGAGAGGTGCTTCATCCGCTGCATCTGCTCGACCGTGACGATGTCCTTGTTGCCGGTCGCCGTGATCACGACGTCTGCGGTGTCGATCACGTCGTCGAGCGTCCGCACCTCGTAGCCCTCCATCAGCGCCTGCAGGGCACAGATCGGGTCGATCTCGGTGATCACGACACGCGCACCCTGCGCACGCAGCGACTCGGCCGAGCCCTTGCCGACATCGCCGTAGCCACAGACAACACAGAGCTTGCCGGACAGCATCAGGTCGACGGCACGGTTGATCCCATCGACGAGTGAGTGCCGGCAGCCATAGAGGTTGTCGAACTTGCTCTTCGTGACGGAGTCGTTGACGTTGATCGCGGGAAACAGGAGCGTTCCGGCCGCTGCCATCTGGTAGAGGCGATGCACGCCCGTTGTCGTCTCCTCGGTGACGCCCTTGATGTCGGCGCCGATGCGCGTCCACTTGCCGGCATCCTCGACGATCGAGGCCTGGAGCAGAGTCAGGAAGACGACGAACTCCTCCGACTCGGCCGAGGCAGGATCGGGCACAGCACCGGCTGTCTCGAACTCGAGGCCTTTGTGCACGAGCATCGTCGCGTCACCACCGTCGTCGAGCAGCATGTTAGGGCCACCGTCCGGCCACGTCAGCGCCTGCTCGGTACACCACCAGTACTCCGTCAGCGTCTCGCCCTTCCACGCAAACACCGGCACCCCGCACGGCTGCCCCGACGTCCCGGTCGGGCCCACAGCGACAGCGGCAGCAGCGTGATCCTGGGTCGAGAAGATGTTGCACGACGCCCACCGCACCTCGGCACCGAGGGCGACGAGGGTCTCGATCAGGACGGCCGTCTGGATCGTCATGTGGAGCGATCCGGTGATGCGGGCGCCGCGAAGCGGTTGCTCGGCACCGAACTCCCGCCGCATCGACATCAGGCCGGGCATCTCGTGCTCGGCGATCGTTATCTCTCTACGGCCGTACTCCGCGAGCGAAAGATCGGCAACGCGGAAATCCGTTGCGGACAGTTCACGAACAGCGATTTCAGTCATCAGGTTCTCCTTG
>JANOFZ010000252.1:0-2044 GCA_031413935.1 Thermoleophilia bacterium
CTACGACTTCATCGTCAGGCAGATCAGGCCCGATTCGTCGCCGCGCGTCTATGACACGAACGACCAGGCAGTTCAGGCCCTCAAGAATGGCCAGATCGACGGACTCGTTGTCGACCTCCCGACGGCGTTCTATGTCACAGCGGTTCAGGTTTCCGACGGCAAGGTCGTGGGCCAGTTCAGGGCAGTCGGTGCCAAGGAGCGCTTCGGCATGGTCTTGCCGAAGGGCAGCCCGTTGAAGGCGTGCGTGAACAAGGCGCTCGATCGGCTCTGGGCGAACGGCACGATCAAGACTCTCCAGCGCATCTGGCTCGCCAAGGCGACCGGCGCGCCCGTCCTGAAGTAAGCACCTGAACGAAGGCCGCAACTCGCGGATCCTCGGCGGCTCGACCGCTCGCGTCTCGAAAGAGGCGCGGGCGGTCGCGATCGCCCTCCTCTCGACGGCCGTCCTCGTGACGGCCGTCGTCGTGATCGCCACGCGCACGCCCGGGTGGGAGGCGTTCAAGGCGTACTTCCACGACGGGTCGATCTACAAGGACAGCTTCCCCGAGATCCTCCACGCTTTCTGGCTGAACGTGAAGCTGTTCCTCACCGCCGAAGCGTTCATTCTTCCGGCTGCACTCCTGCTCGCCGTGCTTCGCTCCCTGCCGGGGCCGGTGTTCTTCCCGATCCGGGCGCTTGCGATCGCCTATGCCGACCTGTTCCGGGGGATCCCCACGATCCTTGTGATCTCGATCCTCGGCTTCGGAATGCCCGCGCTCGGGCTTTCGTGGCTCCCGACGTCGGAGTTCTTCTGGGCCGTCGTCGCACTCGTGCTCGTATACACCGCGTACGTCTCCGAGGTCTACCGCTCCGGGATCGACTCGGTGCACGCGAGCCAGGACGCGGCCGCCCGCTCGTTGGGTCTCTCGCACGGACAGTCGCTTCGCTTCGTCGTTCTCCCGCAAGCCGTCCGGCGCGTGATCCCGCCGCTCCTCAACGACTTCATCGGGCTGCAGAAGGACACCGCGCTCGTCGGCACACTCGGCGTTGTCGAGGCGTTCAAACAGGCGCAGATCGACCAGTCCGCGACGTTCAACGGCACCCCGTATCTCGTTGCAGCGACCCTCTTCGTGCTGATCACGATTCCGCTCGCTCGTTTCGTCGACTGGCTCGTGGCGCGGGACAAGAAGCGACAGCAGGCCGGGAGGGCGGCATGAGTACGGGCAACCCTGGCGACCGGCTGAAGCCGGCCACCGGCGCAGCGCTCCGCGTCGAGGGCGTGGTCAAGGCATTCGACAAGCTCGAGGTGCTGCGCGGGATCGACCTCACCGTGGACGAGCACGAGGTCGTTTGCCTGATCGGTGCATCGGGCTCCGGCAAGTCGACGCTGCTGCGGTGCATCAACCTGCTCGAGCCGATCCAGGCCGGGCAGATCTTCGTCGGCGGCGTCGAGATCACCGAGCGGAACATCGACCTCAACGCGATCCGGCGCAAGATCGGGATCGTTTTCCAGTCGTACAACCTCTTCCCGCACATGACCGTGCTCGAGAACGTCACGCTCGCCCCGCGCAAGGCGTTGAAGCAGTCGTGCAGCGATGCGAACGAGACGGCAACCGAGTTGCTGCGACGCTTCGGCCTCGCCGACAAGACCGGCGAGTACCCGGATCGGCTCTCGGGCGGCCAGCAGCAGCGCGTCGCGATCGTGCGAGCGCTCGCGATGCAGCCGGAGCTCCTGCTCCTCGACGAGGTCACGAGCGCGCTCGACCCCGAGCTCGTCGCCGAGGTGCTCGACGTGATTCGCGAGCTCGCGGCGGGTGGGATGACGATGATCATCGCGACGCACGAGATGGGCTTTGCCCGCGACATCGCGAACCGCGTCTGCTTCCTCGACGCGGGCGCGATCCTCGAGGAAGGGACGCCGCAGCAGATCTTCAGCGCCCCACGCGAGGAGCGCACGCAGCAGTTCCTGCAACGGATCGTGGACGCCGGCCGCCTGTAGTCGGAAGTCTGACCTATGATTTGAGCGTGTTGGATCAATCCAAGAACATTGATTCGTCGCTCGAGC
>JANOFZ010000253.1:0-1825 GCA_031413935.1 Thermoleophilia bacterium
CGGCCAGTGGATGGACTGGGGCCGCGACTACTTCACGTTCTCCGACACGAACATCGAGTACATCTGGAAGTTCCTCTCGATCGTCCACGAGAAAGGGTGGCTCTTCAAGGGGCATCGAGCGACCGAGTGGTGCCCCCGTTGCGGCACGTCGATCTCGGCGCACGAGCTCCACGGCAGCTACGTCGATCGCGTCGATCCGTCGCTCTTTGTCCGCTTCAGACTCCTCGATCGACCGGGCGAGGCCGTCGTGATCTGGACGACGACGCCCTGGACACTTCCCGCAAACGTCGCCGCCGCCGTCAATCCCGCTTCGAGCTACGGTCGCCTCGAGAACGGGGACTGGGTTGCCGTTGCGCGCTACCCCGACGAGACGTTCGTCGAGCAGCTGCCCGGCGCGGATCTCATCGGCTGGCGCTACGAGGGCCCGTTCGATGCCCTCGGCCCGGGCGGCGACGTCGAGCACCGCGTGATCCCGTGGGACGACGTCTCGATGGAGGACGGAACCGGCGTCGTCCACATCGCCCCGGGCTGCGGCGCAGAGGACTTCGAGCTGTCGAAGTCCCTCGGCCTCGACGTCATCACACCCGTCGATGAGGCGGGTCACTTCTACCCCGCGTTCGGCTGGTTGCACGGCCTCTCGACGGGAGACGCCGCAGAGCAGATCATCGGCGACCTCGACGAGCGAGGCCTGCTCGTCGAGGCAAAGCAGCACGAGCATCGCTACCCGGCGTGCTGGCGCTGCCACACGCCGCTGATCTTCCGCCTCTCCGACGACTGGTTCATCGGTGTAGAGGAAGTGCGGCAGCCGTTGCTCGACGCTAACGCAACCGTCGAGTGGACGCCCGAGTACATGGGCAAGCGCATGGACGACTGGCTGCGCAACATGGGCGACTGGAACATCTCGCGCCGCCGCTACTACGGCCTCCCGCTGCCCTTCTACCCGTGCTCCTGTGGGCATCTGAACGTGATCGGCTCTCGCGTCGAGCTCGAGGCGCGTGCCGTCTCGGGGCTCGACCAGCTCGAGGAGTTGCGGCGCCCGTGGATCGACGCTGTGCCGATCCGCTGTGACGCGTGCGGCGAGGCGGTGACGCGCATCGAGGAGGTGGGGGACGTCTGGCTCGATGCGGGCATCGTCCCGTTCTCGACGCTCGGCTGGGAGAACCCGGAGTTCGTCTCCGAGGGCTACGGGACGGGGGCGGCGAAGGGCCTGACGACGGCCGATCTGCCCACGCACGAGACCTGGGAAGAGTGGTTTCCGGCCGATTGGGTCTCCGAGATGCGGGAGCAGATCAGGCTCTGGTTCTACTCGCAGCTCTTCATGTCGGTCTCGCTCACCGGCCGGGCGCCGTTCCGGAAGGTGCTCGGCTACGAGAAGATGCTCGACGAGCACGGAAAGGAGATGCACGGCTCCTGGGGCAACATGATCAGCGCCACCGACGCGTTCGCGCGCATGGGCGCGGACGTGATGCGCTGGCAGTACTGCGCCCAGCCGCCCGACCGCAACCTGCTCTTCGGCTTCGGGCCGGCGCAGGAGATCAAGCGGCGGCTCCTCACCCTCTGGAACTCGGCGAAGTTCCTCGGCGACTACGGCGCCATCGAGTCGTTCCAGCCGGTCTACGCGGACCTCGAGAGGGGCGGACCGGACACCGAGCTGCAACCGCTCGACCACTGGCTCGTCGAGCGCACGGCGCAGCTCGTCGCCGAGGCCGAGGCGGGGTACGAGCGCTGGCTGACGGTCGACGTGACGCGTGCCTTCGAGGCGTATGTGGACGACCTCTCGAACTGGTACATCCGTCGTTCCCGGCGGCGTTTCTGGGACGGCGAG
>JANOFZ010000254.1:0-1723 GCA_031413935.1 Thermoleophilia bacterium
CCTTGATCCCCGTGACCAGAGCGGTCACACCCCCCGAGGCTTGCGGGTGCTCGAGCCTTCCGAGCCCGAGCGCCTCGATCTCCTCCCAGCCGATCGCGATCACGCGCCGTACCCCGCGGCGCCGAGCGCCTCGCGCGCGACAACGCGATCGTCGAACGGCTCGACCACACCCGCTGTTTCCTGTCCCTGCTCATGGCCCTTACCCGCGATCACGACGACGTCGCCGTCGGAGGCGAGCGAGACGGCGCGTCCGATCGCGCTCCGCCGATCCGGGTCGATCTCGACATCGACCCCGGCTCCCTGGAGAATGTCCTCTATGATCGCGAGCGGATCCTCGCTGCGCGGATTGTCCGACGTGACGATCACGTGGTCCGCGCGCTCCGCAGCAACGGCACCCATGATCGAGCGCTTGCCCCGGTCGCGGTCACCGCCGGCGCCGAAGACGCAGATCAGGCGACCCTCGCCGAGTTCTCGCGCCGCCTGCAGGACGATGTCGAGCGCCTCGGGCGTGTGGGCGTAGTCGACGATGAGCGCGAAGGGCTGGCCCTCGTCCACCGCCTCGAATCGGCCCGGCACGCCGGTGACAGCACGAATCCCCTCGGCGATCTCGTCGTTGTCGATGTCGAGCAGCAGCCCGGCGGCGACGACGCCGAGGACGTTCTCGACGTTGAACCGACCACGAAGCGGCGTCTCGATCTCGATCCCGACGGCGCGAAAGCGACTGCCGTGGGGCCCCATCTCGAGATCCTCCGCGCGCACCTCTGCGCCTTCCGTGAGACCGAACGTGATCACGGGTGCGCGCGCGGCCTCGACGAGCTCGATCGCCAACCTGCGGCCGTACTCGTCACCGACGTTGACCGCGGCAGGCGGCGGAGCGGCTCCCACGAACAGCCGTCGCTTCGCCTGGTAGTACTCCTCCATCGTCCCGTGCAGGTCGAGGTGATCCTGCGAGAGGTTCGTGAAGACGAGTACGTCGAAGCGCACGCGATCGAGTCGCCGCAGGACTGACCCGTGGGACGAGGCCTCGACGGCCACACTCCTGTCGCCCGCATCGAGCATTTCGCGAAAGAGACGCTGAAGGTCGATCGCCTCGGGCGTCGTGTGTGGCGCGGGCCGATGGGCTCCGCCGACGATCCATTCGATGGTGCCGACGAGCCCGGTCGAACGACCGGCGGCCTCGAGCACGGAGCGGAGCAGAAACGTGCAGGTCGTCTTGCCGTTCGTGCCCGTAACGCCTGCGACCTCGAGCGTGCGCGTCGGCTGGTCGAAGAAGTAGTCGGCGGCGATCGCCATGGACGCGCGCGCGTCGTCGACGAGAAGCTGCGGAACGTCGATCGCGACTGGCTGCTCGACAACGAGGGCCACTGCGCCGGCGGCGACCGCACCACCGGCGAACTCGTGCCCGTCGACGGTCGACCCCGGTACACAGAAGAATGCCGCTCCGGGTGTGACGCGGTCTGAGCGGTAGGCGAGGTCCGTGACCTCGACGGCTCCGCTGCCCTCGGTCTCGCTTGCCGCGAGCACGCGCGTCAGTTCGTCGAGGTTCACGGGGGCACATTCTAGTGAGGGGTGGGGTCATCCCCGCAGCACGGCCGGCGGTCGACTCGTAGGGGCGATGCGTAGCCTCGCGACAGCGAGGCGAAGCGTCGCCCGAGCCGGCGACCGCGCTACGGGTTCGTGAGCGACACGGAGACGCGCGTCTCGGGGGCGTCCGGCGGCACCT
>JANOFZ010000255.1:0-2755 GCA_031413935.1 Thermoleophilia bacterium
GTCACGACGGGGGTCGGCAGTCGCAAGTCGTTCTCCGTCGAGACGCCCGACCACGATCGCCTGCTCATCCGCCAGCACGTCATTGCTCAGGGATCGCCGGTAGCTCACGAAATCGTTCGTGCAACTGCGCTCCTGCTTGCGAACGCGCTGGCCTCCGCGACAACCGCGGCACGGCCGGTTCTCGCCCAGCACGTTGTCGAGGCACTGAACGACGACCACCTCCCGACCGTTCGTGCCCTCGGGTCGATCGGCCTGTCCGACCTCGCGCAGCTGGCCGACCTCGCCAACGGGATCATGGGGAGCTTCGAGCTCGCACGCGGCGAGGGTATCGCGCTGCTCAACCAGGGCTCGTTCTCGACAGCCTACGGAGCGCTCGCATTCGCCGACGCACTCGCACTCCTGGATGCGATCGACTGTGCCGGTGCGCTCGATCTCGAGGCGCTCGGCGCCAACCCGGACGCGTTGCATCCTGCCGTCGGTCAGGTTCGGCCCTACCCGGGCCTTCAGGTCACGCTCGTGCGTCTGCAGGGCCTCGTCGCCGGCAGTCAGGTGGAGGCACGAGCGCTGCAGGATCCGGTCAGCTTTCGAACGGTCGCCCAGCTCAACGGCGCTGCGCGTGATGCCCTTGGATTCGTCGGCGGTCAGATTGCGATCGAGCTCAATGCGGCCCAATCCAATCCTCTCGTTCTGATCGATGAAGAGCGCGTGATCTCGGTTGGCAATTTCGAGATCCAGCCGTTGGCGACGGCTCTCGATCTTGCGCGCCTTGCGCTTGCACCCGTGATCACGAGTGCGGCCGAGCGCGCCGTCAAGCTCTTGCAGGCGCCCCTGACCGGTCTCACCGAGGGCCTTGGTGCCCAACCCGCCCTGGCCGAGAGCGCTCTCAGCGAGTTCGGGATCGCCGTGCAGTCGTTCGCCGCGGAGGCTCGACTGCTTGCGCAGCCGGTCTCGTTCGAGAACGTCTCGACGACGCAGGCCGAGGGGCTCGAGGACCGGATGACGATGGCGCCGCTCGCCGCACGGCGACTCGAGGCGATGGTCGAGCTCGGCGCTCGTGTTGTCTCGATCGAGCTGCTCCTCGCCGCGCAGGCCTGCGATCTTCGCGGCGCCCGGCTCGGCGCCGGGACGGACGCGTTGCGGGCACGGGTGCGCGAGTTCGCCCCGTTCCTCGACGAGGGCGACATTCTCCCGGATCTCGAGCTGCTCGTCGACGAGATCCGTGCCGGCAGGATCGCGAGCTAATGCGGCGCCTCACAACGTCATCCAGGTTTGCCCCTGGGGCTGATGGTCGCAGTGTTCGTTCCCGGGAGAGGCTCCGCCATCTCCCCTACGGGTCATCGGTACAACGTTTCGCGGTGGCGCGGTAGAGATGGGAGCGATTGACATCCATCAGCACTTCTGGCCGACCGCGTTCATCGACGCGCTTGCGGAGCGGGACGGCTTTCCCCGCCTCGAAGGGAACGTGCTCTTCCTGACCGAAGGCACCTACGAGGTGGATCTCGATGACCACCTGCTCGAGCGGCGCCTCGCGCTGCTCGACACCGCGGGAATCGACGTTGCCGTTGTTTCGCTCCAGCCGACGTTCGGGCTCGAGGTACTCGCGGCCGACGAGCGCGCGCGGCTCGAAGGCGTCTGGGAGGACGGTATGCTCGAGATCGCTGCCGTCTCGGGTGGTCGGATCGTGGCCCTCGCCGCAAGCAGGCCGCGGGAAGGATTCGCCGGCGTTTCGGTCGGCGCCGACGCGCTCGACGACCTGGATGCGCTCGCTCCCGTCCTCGACGCGTTGCGCGGGTCGGGCTTCCTCTTCGTCCACCCGACAGCAGGCACTCCTGTGCCCGACGCACCCGGCTGGTGGCCCGCGCTCGTCGACTACACGTCGCAGATGCAGCGCGCCTACTTTGCGTGGCTCGCTGGAGGGCAGAGTCGCTGGCCGGACGTGAGGATCGTGTTCGCCATCCTCGCCGGCGGAGCGCCGATCCAGCTCGAGCGCCTCGCGTCACGCGGCGTCGACGTTCGCACTGTCCTGTATTCGAACATCTTTTTTGACACGTCGTCCTACGGGCGACGGGCGCTCGAAGTGTGTGTGGAGACGTTCGGCGTCGAGCAACTCGTGCATGGGAGCGACGCTCCCGTGATCGATCCGCTGCCCACCCTTCGAGCGATAAGGGGTTTCGGCGAGTCCGTCGAAAGATTGGTTACGTGGGACAACCCGAACCGACTCCTGGCGTGAGCCCTCTAGCGACATTTCTCGCCGACCGCATCGCTCCGGGCGTTGACCTCGGTCGACCGGAGCTCAACGACCTGGCGTGCGAGATCGGAAGAAATGAAGGCCTCTGGAAGGAGTTCGAGCGGCACGACTCCGAGGTGCGCCAGTATCAGCAGCTCTACCGCGATCCCAACGTCGACGTCTGGCTGATCTGCTGGATGTACCGGCAGGACACGGGCTACCACGATCACGATCGCTCGTCCGGCGGCGTCTATGTCTGCAGTGGAATGCTCTGTGAGGATCACTTCCACCGCGACGAGGACGGGTGGATTCGCGAGAGAACGAAGCACCACGAGGTGGGTGGCTCATTCGATTTCGATGCTGCGTACATCCACGGCGTCCGCAACGAGACCGACGTGCCGGCGACCTCGATCCACGTCTACTCGCCAGCGCTCTGGCGGATGGGGCACTACGAGGCCGACGAAAACGGCGTCATGCGGCGGGTCGCGATGACCTACGCCGACGAGCTCCTCGGGGCCGCCTGACGCG